>JACOUK010000028.1 GCA_016177905.1 Candidatus Spechtiibacteriota bacterium
CGGCCAGAAGATCTTGAAGGCATAGAAAATGTCATAAGAATCTGGCACTTTGGCAGGTACGGAAGACAACAGTCTCATCTGCGCCCACAGTCAAGATGGCAGGTTTTCGTTGCAGGGATTGGTATGGGGCCCATAAACGATCTCAACGCGCTCGAGCCATTCGAAACTTACTCTGTGCGAGTCAAGACAACCGATAGCCCCGCCTATCTTGGATTCGGACGCTTTCGTCAGCAAGTGTTTCCCAACATGGAAAATCTCTGGATCTATCAATAAAATAATCTCGGTCAATGCGACGCCCTTCACATCTTGGGCGTCTTTTTTATTGGACACGCTTATCTTACAATATATATCAAAACTAGCGCGCTTTGGGATATTGAAAAATCTTTCAGTATGCTATAATAAAATGGATATTATTCACCATTAACCATTTTGTTATGAATAAAACATCAGCCGTCTTGTTTTCTTTACTACTAACTCCATTTATTTTTGCGGGTGCATTTTTTTACGCCCATGCGCACGCGGGCGAAGAGCACTCCGCATCCTACAACCTCGCCGCGACTCACCTTGCAAAAGACGCAACGGTGGATCCCTCGTCGCTTGGCGTAGGTACGCCCGACATATTGCCCGGACACCCTTTTTATTTTACGAAAAGTTTATCACGAGGATTCCGCTCCACGTTTACATTTGGAGCGGAAAAGAAAGCCGAGCTCAAGCTCACGTTTGCCAGTGAAAAAATCGCGGAGGCGCAACTCTTGCTTGAGCGAGGGCAGAAAGACCGGGCACTCGAGCATTTAAAGAGCTATGAAAAAGACCTTTCCCGCGCGCGGGACAAAGGGGACGCAGAAAAGTTTATTCATCAAACTTTTAAGCATCAGGCGGTGCTCGATAAAATAGAAAAGGAAGTGGGAGAGGAAAAGGCTGGGATTGTCAAAGAGATTCGGGAAAAAACTATTGAACACGTAGCGGAAGTTGTCGCAGGCATAGAAGATGACGAGATAGCAAAGAACGCGCTTATTGCGGCAACAAGCGATGAAGGAAGCGCTTTTAAACCCCTTCGCAATTTGGAGGTTCTAAAGGCGGTGGAGGAAAAAGTTCCCGACCAGGCCAAAGATGCCATACGCGCAGCACAGGAAAATGCGGTAAAGCGATTTAAGAGCGAGTACGACAAAGGCACCGTAGAGGAAAAAGACGCCCTTAGCGAATACATAAAAGGCGCCGGCGGAGACGCGTCTAGATATATCGAGGCATTCAATGAAAACAAAGAAATTCTTGGCGAAGAGCTTTCTCACATTGTTCTTGCCGCCGGGGAAGAAAAAAAGGCCGCTGAAGCCGCAAAATCTTCTCCTTCTTCACCGCTTCCATCAGTCGCGTCCGAATGTTACCCTCCGGTTTCTCCAAAGCCGAGTTTAGAAGCGCAGAGCGAAGTTGGCACAATGACAATTGCGCCGGAAGTTTCACAAGCAAGTAAGGATAACACGATCGTAGTTTCAGTTGTTTCACACATCGATTCTTTAACGGTTCAGTTGAGGTCGGACCAGTTGAGCCCCTTGCGCTGGAAAACGTTTAGAGGTGTCAACATAGTCGATTGGGGGCCAAAAGAGGCCGAGCTTCCAACCGGAGGAAAAGGAGTGAGCATCACCATGGGCGATGAGTTTATAAAATGGGAAACGCATGATTACGTTGGCGACAATGGCCGGATGCAGAAAAGACCGCTATTGCCCGCGCAAAAATATTGGGTCAAGCTCAAGGCCCAGGAGCAGACGACCGAATGGGATTCAGATAAAAACATCGGATCCTATGGCTGGAAAGAGGTAACATACGATATTCATTACTTTGTTGGCCCCGATATTTCCAGCAAAGGCGATTTCATCACCAAGAGCGGCAAAAGCGTCTATTACGTCGGGGGTCCGCAGATTCCGGTTGGAAAAATCGTGCGTGTGGGCGATAATATCGAGCCGCACTACGGCAAGTTCGTCACTGTCAAGGCCGGAGAACCATTTGAAATAGAGGCAAAGCCCACGGGCTGGCAGGGAGGAGTAATGACGATTGTTAAGAAGAAGACGGCTACGGCTAATAGCAATTTTCTTAACGCCCGTATTATCGGGCAAGATGCCATCACAGTAAAAGCCGGGGAATCAGCGATATGGAAAGTTTTGCCAACTGGCACATCCCCGGTCCAGGGAATTATACAAATTAAAAATAATTGCAACGATTTAGATGTATTCTTCAATGATCTGGGGGTATACAGAGGTAATCTTGATAATTCCGTGGGCACATTCGAAGCGCCTATAAAATACGATTTTAAAAATGTAACAAAGGAGAAGATGCAATTGGCTCTTCGCGGCGCGGTTACTTATGCGCTTGATTTCCAAAACCCGCAAAGTTCATTCACTATAACTCCATCGCTTGAATTGATGGACGGAACGTCGTTTGTTGCTCCAGCGCCTAACTTCACTCTTAAACTCACAGCCGTGTACAAAGACAACCCGCAAGAGATCGCAAAAAGCATAATAATAACTCCGGAGGGGAAGTCGGAGCAAGCAGGATCCGCGCAAGAGACAACGAGCAAGGAAGGAACAGCTCATTTCAAAATTCATGCGTCGAATGTGACCAAAGACGAAGTAACGCGAGGCATTCTGCTGAAGGCGACTGCGCCGAGCATTGCCGGATTAAAAAACGAGGTGAAGATCTCATTCACGAACGTGGCTATAGAAATTACAAAGCCCGTGCCCACTCCGCTCCCCACCGTAGAAATAGAAAAGGAGGTTATCAAACCCGTGCCGACCATAGAAAAGAAAGAGGAGCCGAAGAAAGAAGAACCGAAGCCCTACGAGGGCTCGCCGCCGCTGCTGTATTAGCTGTATTAAATGCAAAGGGAAACGAAAAGGCTCTCCGATAACAATGATCGGGGGCTTTTTCGTTTTTCTTATTTTTGAAGGATAAAGACAAACTTGTACGAAAAAGAAACCTTGTGTATAATAAGGGCGTTTCCATGGCGCAAGAATTTATTACAATTTACGGAGCGAAAGTTCATAATCTGAAGAATATCAGTTTGAAGATCCCCAAAAATAAACTCGTGGTGATTACCGGTCTTTCAGGTTCGGGGAAATCTTCACTTGCGTTCGACACTATTTTCGCGGAGGGGCAGAGAAGATACGTGGAATCGCTTTCCGCGTACGCGAGGCAATTTTTAGGAGTAATGCAAAAGCCGGATGTGGACGAGATTACGGGAATCTCACCGGCGATTTCCATAGACCAAAAGAGTGTGACGCGCAATCCCCGCTCGACTGTTGGCACAATCACGGAGATATATGATTATCTCCGTCTTTTATTCGCGCGCGCGGGAATTCCCTATTGCCCAACATGTAATGTTGAAATTAAACGGCAAACTATTTCCCAGATCGCGGACGAGCTTTCAAAACTCAAGGGCGAATTTATGATTTTTGGACCTCTGATCCGCGGAAAAAAGGGCGAGCATCGGGGCGTGCTCAAAGAAGCTCAAGAACGGGGATTTACAAAAGTTCGTCTCGATACAGAGGTTCTTGCCATTGAAGAAGCTTTGGATCGCGTCATTGATGCCAAAAAAACGCATACGATAGAAATTATGGTTGACCGAATGAACGGCGATGAAGAAATAGACCGTGTGCGCCTTGTGGATTCTGTTGAGATGGCGTTGAGAATGGGAAAGGGAACGGTGATAGTAAACCAAAAAAAGGGAGATACCATTTTTTCCGAAAATTTCGCCTGTCCAAAGTGCGGATTTTCCATGGCTGAAATTCAGCCGCGGACATTTTCATTTAACAGTCCGTACGGAGCCTGCTCTGCCTGTTCCGGACTCGGCACAGAGATGGACGCTGATCAAGATCTTATTATTCCAAATAAAAATTTAAGCGTCGCGGAAGGAGCGATAAGGCCATGGATGAGCGCGTCTCATCGCGTGGGGCGTCAGGGATACTTTTGGTATGTGCTGAAAGCCCGAAGCGCTCGCGGTAAAGTTTGGCGGGCACAATATTGATACGGTAGCGAATATGGACATAACGAGCGCGAAGGAATTTTTTCAAAGCCTTCATGGCGCCAAATCAAAAATTATTTCTCCCATCGCGAAAGAGATAACGGAACGGCTCCAGTTTCTTGTTGATGTTGGGCTTCATTATCTTGCGCTCGCGCGCTCTGCCGATACTCTCTCGGGTGGAGAAGCGCAAAGATTGCGCCTTGCGACGCAGATTGGCTCAAAGCTCTCCGGAGTTATGTACATTCTCGACGAACCTTCTATAGGACTTCACGCAAGAGATCAGGAACGGCTGATTAAAACCTTGGGAATATTGCGGGATTTGGGAAACAGCGTGATTGTCGTAGAGCATGATCCTCAAACAATCCGGGCCGCGGATTGGGTAGTTGATATTGGTCCGGGGGCGGGAAAAGAAGGAGGAAAAGTGATGTTTGAAGGGACGCCAAAAGAATTACTGAAATCAAAAAGTCTTACGGGAGAATATCTTTCCGGACGCAAGAAAATTTCGAAATTCGAATTTCGAAATCCGAAACAAATTCAAAATTCAAAATTTCATAAAGATCTCCCGCGGGGAGACAAAATTCAAAATTTAGTTGTGAGGGACGCCTCCGAGCATAACTTAAAAAACATCGATGTTAAAATTCCGCTCGGAAAATTTGTGTGCGTGACCGGAGTTTCTGGTTCCGGGAAAAGCAGTTTGGTGAATGACATCCTCGCCAAAGCCCTTCGGCGGCATTATCATAACGCGCATACGGTTCCAGGCGCTCACCAAAAAATAGAAGGATTGGAACATCTCGATAAAGCCCTTATTATCGACCAAGGCCCTATCGGCAGGACGCCTCGCTCAAATCCCGCCACCTACACCGGCGCGTTTAACGCTATACGGGATCTTTTTTCCGAAACTCGCGAGGCAAAAGCGCGGGGATATTCCGCCGGAAGATTTAGTTTTAACGTAAAAGGAGGCAGATGTGAAGCGTGCGAGGGACAGGGTTTGAAAAAAATTGAGATGTATTTTCTTCCCGATGTCTATGTGGAATGCGACGAGTGCAAGGGAACGCGCTACACAAAAGAAGTTCTTGATATCGGGTATAAAGGCAAAAATATCGCGGAGGTTCTTTCGATGACCGTCCTTGAAGCGGCGAAATTCTTCACGAATATCCCCGCGCTTTCACAAAAACTTGAGGTGCTTCTTAAAGTTGGCCTTTCATATATTGAGCTTGGCCAGCCCGCGCCTTCGCTTTCAGGAGGCGAAGCGCAAAGAATCAAGCTTGCTTTACAGCTTTCGCGCAAGGCAACCGGAAAAACTCTTTATATCCTCGACGAACCGACGACAGGGCTTCATTTTGAGGATGTCAATAAATTACTCAAAGTTTTATTCGAGCTTGTGTCTCACGGCAACACAATCCTCGTCGTTGAACATAACCTCGATGTCATCAAAAATGCGGATTGGATTGTTGATTTAGGCCCGGAGGGCGGAGACAAGGGCGGATATATCGTCGCGGAAGGAGTTCCTTTCGATATAATCAAGAATAAACAGAGTTGGACGGGAAAGTATCTATAAGCAGAAAGCAGAGATTAATGTCTCTCCTTCACAAATGCTTTCACGACTTTATCCAGATCTGTGCGATTATGCGCGCTTGAGATTTGGACGCGTATCCGCGCCTTTCCTTCAGGAACTACGGGATAACTAAAAGCAATGACATAAATCCCCTCCTTTAGCAGCTTTTGCGCCATATCTTTGGCTTTTTTCGCGTCTCCAATCATTACAGGCACTATCGGGTGCACGGATTCTGGGACTTTGAACCCCGCTTCTTTCATTTTCTCGCGGAAATAACAAGTATTCTCCCAAAGCCTTGTCTGAAGCTTTGGATGTTTTTCAATGTATTGTATTGCAAAAAGGGCAGTCGCGGCAACGACCGGAGGCAGGGAATTCGAGAAAAGATACGTACGCGACCGCTCCCGCAGAATTTCTACAATTTCTTTATGCCCGGCGATAAATCCCCCGCCTGCACCTGTCAGCGCTTTGCCGTATGTCGAAGTTATGACGTCAACTTTCTTTAAAACCCCGCAATGCTCGTGCGTGCCGCGGCCGTGCGCACCCATAAACCCAGTCGCATGGGAATCGTCTACCACGACAAGCGCGTCATATTTTTCCGCAAGATCGCATATTTCTTTAAGAGGTGCAATATCGCCGTCCATGCTGAAAACTCCGTCCGTGACAACACAGCGCACGCGTTTTCCTTGCGTCTCCTTCAATCCTTTTTCAAGATCCGCCATGTCCATGTGTTGAAAAATATAACGCTCCGCCTTGCACATGCGAATGCCATCGATTATGCTGGCATGATTGAGGGCGTCAGAGAGAATCGCGTCCTCCTCTGTCAGAAAACTTCCAAAAAACCCGATATTCGCGCTCATGCATGAGGAATACAAAATGGCGTCGTCCATGCGGACAAACTCCGCGGTTTTTTTCTCAAGTTTTTTGTGAATATCCTGCGTTCCGCAAATAAATCGCACGGAGGATAATCCAAAACCGTATTTCTTCAGGGCCGCAACTGCGGCCCTCACCATTTGATCGGATCCCGCGAGGCCAAGATAGTTGTTCGCGCAAAAGTTCAAGACTCTCTTCCGTCTCACTTCGATAATCCTTCCTTGTCGAGAGGTCAGGATGCGCTCTTCTTTATGAAGGCCGCTTTCTTGAATTTTTTTAAGCTCTGATTGAAGAATTGGCTTGAGAGAAGAGTACATAGAATTACATTTTTATTAAAATCTTGGGGTATTTCTTCATCATCTCCTCGAATTTCTCCGGATTATACAAATTCATGGGAAGAATAGTGCCTTTTCCTTCTTTGAGCACAATGCGCCAAATCTTATCTTGAATGCCATTTTTTTTATCCGAAAGCATCCGCTGACTCGTCTGCCATGTGGCAAAAATCTGCCGCCCGATAACACCATGAACGGTAAGACCTTTTAAAATTACGCGATTAAAGTGAGGCAATACAAAATCTCCATCTTTCAGGCCGAATAACACGACGTGTCCGCCGCCCCTCGTAATCGCAAACGCGTTATTCACCGAAGAATTCGGTCCTGCCATTTCAAAAGTAACATCAACTCCTTTCTTATATGTAAATTTTTCTATCGCTTCTTCAAGCGCCTTGTCGGCATAAGCGGCATGTGCGGGGGGCCGCGCTAAAAGAATAGTCTCATGAGCTCCCAAAGATCTTGCCATTCTCAAGTTCGGTTTGTTGGGGTCTACTGCGATAACTTTTACCGCCCCAAACGCGCGAGCGAGGAGTATCGTAAACATACCAATGGGACCACAGCCAAGAATTGCTACTCTTTTTCCCCGCAAATCAACTTTTGAGCAGGCGTGCACCGCGTTGCCAAACGGATCAAGCATTGCGGCGACTTCCGCGCGTATGCGGGAAAAATCAACTTGCCACAAATTTTTCGCCGGAATTTTAATATACTTCGCGAAAACTCCATCAGCGCTGATCCCAAGTATTGCCTGATCTTGGCATACTTCGTCTTCGCGCACTCTGCACTGGAAGCATCGCCCGCAGGTAATATGGGAATCTCCGGACACGTCATCTCCAACTTTTACGCCATAGAGATTTTCTACTTGCGAGCCTGCCGCGGTTACTTTCCCCACAAATTCATGACCAAGAATACGCCTGGTCTTCTTCTCGCGCTTGAGCGACTCGTGAATAAGCTCGTAAAAAACCTGCCGATTCCAGATTCCTCGGTCCGTGCCGCACACGCCGGCGTATTGTACTTGTATCAAAACAGCCACCGCGTCGCGCGGATTTTTCTTTTCATCTACCATAGGTATGGGGATCTCGCGCTTCACAAACCCGCGCGATTTCTCCCATCCGTCGAGTTTTGTATCGAAAGTGAGGGCCGAAATTGTTTTCATAATAATAACCGGTATACATTCGCCTTTCGTTTCTTCCAGCCGAATTTCTCATATAGTTTATTTGCCGCCTTTCTCTCCGGCCGGCTGGTCAGATCAATATACGCAATCTTCTGCTTCTTTGCAAACAATAGAACTGTCTTTGTGAGCCGTGTACCATATCCATTGCCTCGCGAGTTCGCACTCACCACTACGTCTTCGATTGTTCCGACTCTTCCTGAAATAAGGTCATGCCAGCGCAACGTCGTCATGCCGATAATCTTGCCCTGAGCTTGCCGAAGGGTTGCCTTCTCACGCGCCACAAAAAGTCTCGCGTCTTTCTGCGCTACCATGCGCCGCCACTGCCGCATCGTCGGCTGTTTATACGAAGAAACCCGCAACTCGCTATACAGCTTGTTGAGCTCACGTACAGCTTCGCGAGTAAGTGATATTGATTGAAGAATTTTTATTTCCATATATTATCCGCTT
>JACOUK010000014.1 GCA_016177905.1 Candidatus Spechtiibacteriota bacterium
CCAAGGCTTAATCCCGTTTCACCACGTATATGGGCAAGAAATCCTATGCCAAATTCGGGAATTGATGTTCCGATTCCCGCAATGACAAGACCAATAACAAGCGGTGAGATAGCAAACCGATGCGCAAGGGATGATGCGCCTCCCACCAAGAAATCCGCTCCTTTGATAAGGATGTAAAAACCGGCGAAAAAAAGAAGAAGGGTGAGAAGCATATATTGAGGTCATCTAAAAACTCTTTATTCTACTGCAATTGCAGAATTTCGGCTGCGTCTTCGTCCGTCCTCCTTGGCGTACTTTCACCAAGTACGCCTTCCTCGTCCGTCCTCGACTCGCTCGAAATTCTGCAATTTCGCTACGAAACAGAGTTTTTAGATGACCTCATACAGTGAAGCATTTTTTTGCGATTCTTATAGCAAGCAGTATTACTTTTCTGGCATTTTCATTTTTTGGATTTGGGGCAAGTGATGTACGCGGTTTGAATTTGAAGGGGCTCATTTTTGCGCCTGCAAGATGGATCGAACAGTCGCTCGAAGCTGGTGTTTTAAAATTTACTCATTCAAAAATTGAGAATTTGACAAGATATATTTCCGTATCTTATGCAATTAGCGCGGAAGCTCAATCTCTGCGGGAAGATAAGGACCGGTTCGTTCTGATTGACAAAATCACAAAATTTAGGTACAATTTTGAACTTGCCCTGACGTATGAGGAGAAGATCAAGGAGGATCGAAGTGAAGTATTAGCGCTTATGATTCGCGCGGTAGCTGGCAATCTTTTTTTGTGGAGCCCGCTCTATTATTACCTGCATCCAGATTCAAAAACAGCGCTCCGGCCAGTTATAAAAATGCTTGAAGAGAAACGCAAAGAGATGTTCGACGAGCTTGTAAAAATTGACGCCGAGCTTGCCGGGACCCTTGCTGCGGAAGACATGGACGCGTATATAAAAGATGTTGCCAAATCCGCGCGACGGCGCAATTCAGATTTTATAAGTTTTTCGCTGGAAGATTATGCGGGGTACAGAGGATTTTTTGATGCGCTTTGGAAGACCTATCCTCAATTTGCTTTCGGATTTGCGGAGAAAGGTTTTATGTTGTTTGACGATTTTTATGCGATGCACAGGGAGGTTGATCCGGAGTTTTCAGAAAAAACTTTGCGCGCGGTCAATGATTTTCGCCTCGATATTCGTACTTTGCATGCGCGCGCAATTGGAGAATTAAAAAAAACCGACAATGTGCGCGCCTACAAATCATTGGGCGAGACAATTTCGGCAATCGAGAAAAATGCGCGGACTTTAGAGAATACAGATCCGCGAATGCGGGAAATCATCAATGATAACCGTGCTTTCTACGGCAAAATTAAAGATGAATGGAATTCGTAGATATTTTTTTTACGGAATAGCGCTTTTTGGATTTTTTCTTGTCTTCCCTGCGTACGCGCGCGCGGAAAGTTTTTTCGTAAACAAAAGTTTTGACACACAGAATCGGGAGGCGGTTGAGGGCGCGCTTGAGCTTGCGGGGGAGAACGCGTATTTTTTTGTAGAAAAAGGGTATCGCGACGCTCTGCCGGCCGTCGAAAGATCGCGGCTTGATCAAAAAATTACGGAGTTATCCCGCGAGTTTGATTCTCGCATATACGTAAGAATGCGGGAAGTATTTGGGGAAGAGCGGAATCCCGGCATTGATAACGATTCAAAAATTACAATCTTTCTTCATCTGACGAAGGGAGGTGTCGGCGGCTATGTGCGGGACAGCGATGAGTATTCAAGGAAAGAGGATGCCGCTTCCAATGAGCGCGAGATGGTGTATCTGAATATCGAAGAAATTATCAACGGCGATTTCGGGCCGTCATTTTTAGCGCATGAATTTCAGCATCTTATCACTTTTAACCAAAAAACAGTTCTGCGCGGAGTGAGGGAAGATCAATGGCTCAACGAAGCGCGCTCGGAGTACGCGCCCACGCTTCTTGGCTACAATGAGAAGTATGATCAGAGTTATCTGAAAAAAAGAGTTGACGAATTTTTAGCCCATCCTTCTGACGCGCTTTTGGACTTTCGAGGACGAAGCATTGACCACGCTTCGGTCTCGTTGTTTATGCATTATCTTATTGATAGATACGGTATTACGATTTTAAAAGAGATGATGCGCGCGCCAGCTACAGGCATGGAGAGTATCAATGTCGCGCTTCAGGCGCTTTCGCGGAACGAAACATTTCGCGATGTGTTTGGCGATTGGATGGTAACAGTCTATGTCAACGGCGGCGTGAATTCGGAGAGCGAAAGATTTAGATATAGAGACCCGAATCTTTCATTTGGGAATTTGCATGTCCTGCCTTCAGGCACATTTCGGGTGTACGATAACTATTTAAGCGGAGCAAATTTTGCGATCGATAATTGGTCTGGCCAATGGTATCGTTTTGTTCCAGGATCGCTTGGAGAAGAGACGGCGTTGCATATACGATTTCGTTCTGCCGAAAGTAAGGATCTTTCCGTTCCCTACATTGTGAGCGATTTTTTTGGAGGTATTGAGGTTAAAAATTTCAATATGGGATCGGGAAGTATTTTGACAGTGCCGAAATTCGGCAATGGGGTATCAAGCGTTGTTTTGGCGCCGAGTCTTACGATCCCCGGGACTAACTTTGCGGCTGTTGGAAATTTTTCGCTCGAAGGATTTTTAAGCGATACCTCTTCCACGCGGTTTGCTGACGGGGCGCTTGTGCGGGCAGAGGGGGATTCTAAAGTTTACATTGTAAAAAATGGAACAAGCGTGGGCTCTCTTTTTAAGCGCTGGATTCAGACGCCGGAGCTTTTTGGGTTTTATCATCATTTTAGCTGGAATGACGTGATAGAAGTGAAGCAGCAATTTCTGTCCGGATTCAAGGAATCGTTTTTGATCCGCAAGGCCGGAGATTATAGAGTGTATGAAGTGGACAAACTTGGCCGCAAGAAATGGCTCAACATGACCCCGGCGGCATTTGAAAAAACAGGGCACAGTTGGGATCAAATCTATGAGGTAAATGACGCGGAGTTTGCGTGGTATCGGGGATTCTAGAGCGAATTTTGGCAAGGGCAAACTCTTGACAGACTATAAAATATATGCTATAATGGAAGCGTAAAACAAATGTTGCGCCCCGCACGAGACAAGCGATGGTGGGGTGAGGAGCTTATGTTCTTTTATCCCACCATCGGTCGCCTTATGCGGCCATTTTACAACTTCATAGGAAAGGCGACTCGCTTTGCGATTCGCCTTTCCAGTTGAGGTTGCAAAGAAAAATTCCTTTCAATCTTTGGCAGTTTGTTTGAACGTCATAAACAAAAATATGGCGCGCAAACAAACCGCCAAAAGGTTAGGATAAACTAAATTGAACCTTGGCGGGAAGGGAGGAAAGGATGTTTGAACAGGACAGAGTGGTGACTGAAGAGAAAAGGAGAGCTGACTCCGAAAGACTTAAGGGGGTGTTGGCCAGCATGGCAGTGGGCTTTATCTTCGGGGCGCTCTTGACTGCGATTGGGTTTCTGCTTC
>JACOUK010000050.1 GCA_016177905.1 Candidatus Spechtiibacteriota bacterium
CGCGCGTCCTGCGGATTTTTTTCAAGATACTCCTCGAAATATTCAGAAACTACCGCCTCGACAGCGGTTCTTGCCTCGGGGCTTCCCAATTTTCCTTTTGTCTGACCTTCAAACTGCGGGTCCGGCATTTTGACTGACACCACGGAAGTCAAACCTTCCCGCGCGTCATCGCCGGTAAGCGCGTCGTCTTCTTTCAAAAAATTGTTTTTCTTTCCAAAATCATTCAGCACCCGAGTGATGGCCGTCCGAAAACCAGTAATATGCATTCCGCCTTCTTTCGTATGCACATTATTGGCAAAACCCATCTCAAGTCCCTGAATATCGTCCGTATATTGAAAAGCTACGTCAATCTGCATCCCTGCCTGCTCTTTCGCCGCGTAAAAAATATTTTTATGCACGGGCTCTTCGTCGCGATTCAAATAATCAACATACGAAGTGATCCCGCCGTCAAAATAGAACTGGTACGTTTTTTCTGGATCTTGGCGGGCGTCAATAAGCTTGATCCGCACTTTTCCTGTAAGATACGCCTGCTCCCGAAAATGATCGATAAGACCCTTCCAGCTAAACTTAATGTCCTCGAAAATTTCCGGATCAGGTTCAAAAGTTACGGAAGTGCCGGTGAGTCCTTTGGAGCACTTGCCCGTCTTTTTCACCGGCCCCTTCGGCTTGCCTTTTGAATACTCCTGCGCGTAGAGCACGCCTCCGCGACAAACCTCCGCCTTTAAATAAATAGAAAGGGCGTTGACGACCGACACTCCGACTCCGTGCAATCCCCTTGAAATCTTGTATCCTTCTCCGCCAAACTTTCCACCCGCGTGAAGTATGGTCATTACGGTCTCGAGCGTAGATTTCTTTGTCTGGGGATGTATTTCTACCGGAATTCCCCGGCCATTATCAGTGACGTTGACCCTGTTCGCGGGGAGAAGCGCCACAATGACTTCATTGGCATGGCCGGCAACCACTTCATCAAGGGCATTATCGCTTACTTCTTTGATCAAATGATGGAGGCCCTCCGGACCAGTTGAACCAATATACATTCCCGGCCTTTTTCGCACAGGCTCAAGCCCCTCAAGGACCTGGATGTCTTTGGCGGTGTAAGTTGAAGTTTTGGGTTGTTGTTTGGCTCTCGGCATAGATAAATTATACCTTTTTTTAGTTTCTATCGCACCTCCCACGACTTTTCTTCCAGCGTCTTTGTAATTTTCCCCATTATTTCATCCACTTCTTTCGCGGTTAATGTCCGCTCGTCGGATTGAAAGAGAAGATGAAACGCAAGATTTTTCATGCCTTCAGGAAGATTTTCTCCTTCGTACATATCGAAAAGATCCACATCAGACAGCAAGGGACCTGAAACTTCATGAATACTGTTTTCCACTTCCTCAACCATTGTTCCCGGCGGCACGAGGAGTGCGATATCCCGCACAACTTCCGGATATTTCGATGGTTTTTGATACATATGTTCTTCCTCGCAAGCTCGCTCGATTCTATCAAAATCAAACTCCGCGCAAAAAACTCTCCCTGTAACATCGAATGACGAGCGAAAAGATGGATGCACTTCGCCAATAAAACCGGCAAATTTTTGATCAACCATAATATTTGCCGCTCTCTCGGGGTGGAGAAAGACCTTGTGCAAATCCGCATCCGACAAAGCTTCGTCATAATAAAAATCGCTCACTCCAAGCTTCTGCAGGAACTCATCAACATACCCCTTCATTTGATAGAAGCTTTCTTTCCCCTCTCGATCATTTGCATCATAGAGCGCGAGAATACAATTTTCCCGTTCTTCCACTTTATCATTCTCCTTATAAAAAACTTTTCCAAATTCAAAAAGATGAATTTTTTCGAAATATCGTACATTCGATGCGATATTTTTTAATACTCCTGGCAAAAGCATTATTCGGGCATAGCGAAATTCTTCGCTTACCGGATTTTCAAGCTCGAATTGCGTACATCCACGAAGTTGAGGCATAAGCTTCAGGCCAAGGGAATAGTTGTAAACTTCTTCAAACCCAAATCCCGCGCATATATTACGAGCCCTCGAGCGCCACGATAACCGCTCATTTTCCCGCGGAGCAATCAACATACCGTAAGGCGCGCTCTGCTCAATCTTTTCATATCCATATATTCTCCCGATTTCCTCAATCAGATCTTCGGGAATATGTATATCCAAACGATACGTCGGAACGGTAACTTCGAGCTTTGAGCTTTTTACGTCTAACTTTCCTCGCTTAACTTGATAGTTCAATCTCTCTAAAATCTGTCTTGCTTCTCGAATGGATAAGTATGTGCCAAGCAGTTTATTTACGTAATTCACATCTAAGCTAATTTCCTTTGGCTTGACATGGTTCTCATAGACGTCTATCTTTTGCGCTAATCGTATATCGGGGCTTGATTCGTACAGCAACTCCATTGCCCGATCAAGCGCTTGAAGGGGAAGTTCCGGATCGAACCCGTGCATGTATCGTACAGACGCCTCTGTCCGGATTCCTAAACCCTGCATGGTGCGGCGAATACGCGAAGAGTCGAATATTGCCGCTTGAAAAATAACAGTATGCGTCGATTGCTCAATGTGCGAGTTTACGCCCCCCTTGATCCCGGCAAGATCTATCAAACGTTCCCCATCCTCTATCACGATCGTGTCATTTGGCAAGTCGAAGGTTACGCCGTCAAGTGTTTTGAGCTTCTCTCCCTGTTTTGATAACCGAATGTTCATTCGCGCGCCTTGAATCTTTGAAAAATCAAACGCGTGAAGCGGCTGTCCCAGCTCCCACATAATGTAATTGGTAACATCCACTACATTATTAATCGGCTTCTGTCCCATCGCGGCCAATCGCTCCCTTACCCATAGAGGCGATTCTTTGACAGCTACTCCCTCAATTACATACGCGCAGTATCGGGGGCATAACGCATTGTCGGAGATTTCTATGCGAAGTAGTTTTTTGTTTTGAATTTTTATTTTTGAATTTGTTTCGGATTTTGGATTTCGGATTTCGGATTTCAGGAGCGCCGCGCACTCTCTCGCAACTCCCAGATGGCTCAAGCAATCATGCGCTCTATTTGGCAAAATATCTATATCTAAAATATAATCTTCGCCAAGTTTTTTAACCTCTTCTACTTCAAAACTGCGCATTGTCAAAAGCTCTTGGCATGGTGTCCCGCAGTAGCGGGACCAAAACAGCCCGAGCCTCGGAGCCCCGCAACTGCGGGGCGAGAATGAGCGAAACATCAATACCGAACCATCGCCCTCAAAACTGTTTTAAAAATCTTACATCTCCGCCATAAAACAAGCGTATATCGTCAATCTTGTACTTCATCATCGCGATCCGATCAAGACCGATCCCGAACGCAAATCCTTGCCACCCTTCGGCTCCGCTCAGGGCAAGATTGGCTGGATTATACCCAACTGCCTGAAACACATTTGGATGCACCATTCCCGCTCCCATCATCTCAAGCCAGCCGCTCGCGCTCTTCATATCAATTTCAAATCCGGGTTCTACAAAAGGAAAGTAAGATGGCCGAAGGCGGATTTTTACATCTTTCTCAAAAAGCGCTTTAAAAAATTCGTTAATAACCGCCTTAAAATTCGCGACACTGATATCTTTGTCCACCATCAAACCCTCAAGCTGATAGAACTGAATATCGTGCGAAGCGTCGGACGCTTCATGCCGAAATACTCTTCCCGGAGCAATAATCCGAAACGGCGGCTGATGGGTCTCCATATATCGAATTTGCACCGGACTCGTATGTGTTCGCAATAACAGCTTTTCGCTTTCCGGCTTTAACCAGAATGTGTCCCACATATCTCGCGCGGGGTGATCTTTTGGGATATTCAAGGCGTCAAAATTGTACCATTCTGTCTCAATTTCCGGTCCTTCCACAACCTCAAAACCAAGCGAAGAAAAAACGCCGTTCACTTTTTCCTGAAGCCGCGTTAACGGATGCAGATGCCCGCTTCGCACTTTCCTTCCCGGAGCGCTTACATCAACCCATTCTCCAGAAAGATTCGCGTCCGCTTCTTTTGCCGCAAGGTTTTTTGATCTTTGCTTGACCGCCTCTTCAATCTCTCGTTTCAAAATTTGAAGAGCCGGAGCTTGCTTCCTTCTTTCTTCTTCCTTAAGAGTTCCCAGTGTACGCAAAGCAAAAGAAATGCTTCCCTTCTTGCCAAAGTATTTGCGGCGAATGCGATCAAGCTCTTCAAGATTTTCCGCTCTATCTATTTCTTGTTTTATTTTCGCGATATCTTCCATGTAATTTATTTTTTATACACCGCCAGCATCTCAAGAGAAACGATAAGCAAAAAGGCGGCAAACGCGTTTCCTATATTTAAAATCGAAAATGTCTGAAAAACAGCAAGTCCCACTCCAAGCGTCGAAAGAAGCATGCCTCTTCGAAACGCGGTCCCAAACGCAACGGTTTTTCGCCAAAGCGCCAATGGCAGCAAATG
>JACOUK010000029.1 GCA_016177905.1 Candidatus Spechtiibacteriota bacterium
GACATTGGAAACGATGTCGTAAAGGGGAAAAATAGTGGCCGCGACACGCGGCTTTCCGGTTGCAGGATTTTCGAGTTTAGAAATCAAAACAGATTTCACAGCGTACCCAGCCAACAAAAGAACTCCGATCGTAAGCACTCCAAATAGCATTTTTCGGGAGCCAAATTCCATAGCGCTAAAATACCATAAAACCGCCCTCCATTCAAACTATCCTACCTATTGACAACGACTGTCTGTTTGCTAATATAGAAACATTACGACGAAAAGGGATCCGAACGGTTAATTACCTAAGGAGCCCTTTTCTTTTTGTCTGCCTATTTTCTTTCTCATGGGTTCAGTGTTTAAATCCGCCCTATATTTTAAATCAATCTTTTTATACAAAGATGATGCTCTCTTTTGGTCAGGAAAAAGAATCTTCTCAAATCTATTTTCTTCAATCAAAAAATCGACCAGCATTTTATAATCCCCGTCACCGGACACTAGCACGATTTTGCTGAACGCTTCATTGCGATACAGTTTTTTCATTACAGCAAAAACAATGTCCGTATCAACATTTCCTTTCTTCTTGCCAAGCATTGCTGAACTATGTTCCTTGAATTCTAGAATAAATCCCGCCTCTTGTATCTGGTCGTAAAGCTCCCGATGTTCTTCTCGCGTAAAACCTAAAAAGTAATACGCTTTCCCAATTTTATATTTTTGCTTTAAATACACCCGAAACCGCACTAAATCAATAAACCACGGCTTATCAGCCGTTGTAGTACTCATGTACACATTCTGTCCATCCACGAAAGCAATGTTATCTGGTTTTTGCATTGATATTAAAGCTAGACATTGTTTGTATTATAGCATATTTTCTAGCTATATCCTAACGTCGCCTCCTTCACATTATTTAAAAAACCGCCTCGGCTTTCGCTTTGGCGGCATATTAATCGTTAACTTTTTCCGCTTCCCCTGCTTCTTCGGCTGTGATTGCCCCCTACACCAGTAAGACCGCCTTGCAAAACTTGAACCCTATTGCCTGGAGTTTTATCTATATTGCGCAGGGGGTTTTTGCAAGATTGGCTCACTTTCCTATTTAGTTTTCTCCGAAAATGAGGGCCAATACAAGAGACAAGCCTCTGAACAGTGATTGGTTTTGCTTGTTCATTGAGAGCCTCTGCGGCTCTAAAGAGCACCTTCCACGATAAATCGTGATTGTTTTTCAGCAAAAATGCCATTCCATTGATATACTGTCCGACAACGGCATCCCGTATTTTCCCTCGGATAGCTTCCACTTCTTCCGTGGAAACCCCGAGGAGTTTGGCAAATTCTTCTTGAAAACTTACGATGAACCTGCTACTTCTGTTCATTATTTATACTCCTCCCATGCCTGCGGACGGACGTTTACTATAACATCACAGTAGCATAACGAGACAACTTTGTCAAGTTTTACTCCGCATCCACGAAATCGCTTTTCAAACTATCCTTTTTCTCTCTCAATCTTCCTTCTTTGTATTTGGCTAAGATTTCTCTTGCGAAGACGGATGCTTTTGGGGGTAACTTCGAGATATTCGTCATCTCCCATTATCTCAAGGCCTCTCTCTATGGTGAGAAGCTGGGGCGGAGTAAGATGGATTGATTCTTCCGCGACCGACTGCCGCATATTTGTAAGATGCTTCCCTTTAATGGGATTTACCGCCATTTCAGCGCCTTTTGACGTGCTGCCAATGACCATGCCCTCGTAGACTTCCGTGTTTGCTGTAATATACAGCGTGCCGCGATCCTGAAGATTCCAAAGAGAAAACGCAAGGGCTTTGCCTGTCATCATGGAAGTCATCGACCCCGCCTCGCGTTTCTGGATTTCCCCGGCGTACGGCTCAAAGCCAGTAACACGGCTCGCGAATATCCCCTCTCCTTTCGTGTCTATCATAAATTCCGTACGATACCCGAAGAGTCCTCTCGTTGGTCCCTTAAAAATAAGCCGAATCGTGCCTTCTTGCTGTTTTACATCGAGTAATCTTGCGGCTCGCTTTCCCATTTTTTCAATCACTTGCCCCTGAAATTCTGGCGGCACGTCCACCGTTACTTCTTCAAACGGCTCCATTTTCACGCCATCAATTTTTTTGATAATTACTTGCGGCTGGGATACTTGGACTTCGTATCCCTCCCGCCGCATATTTTCAAGAAGAATCGCGATGTGAAGTTCTCCCCGGCCATATACCTTGAATCCACCCGCATCCTTAAAGTCCACTTGCAAACCGACGTTTATTTCAAGCTCTTTTTCGAGCCGCTCGCGAATCTGCCGCGAAGTCACAAACTTTCCTTCCCGTCCCGCGAAAGGAGAATCATTCACCAAAAAATAAAGCACAATCGTAGGCTCATCAACTTTGATTGCGGGAAGCGGATCTTGATCGGGTGAAGCGCAGATCGTCTCGCCTATAGTGATATCCGGAAGGCCGGCAATCATCGCGATGTCGCCCGCGTACGCTTCGCTCACCACCTCGGGCACAAGGCCGCGAAACGTAAAAAGTTTTGTAATTTTTCCATTCCGGCTTTCTCCCGTAGGCTGCTTCACATACACATTGTCGCCGACGCGAATCGTCCCCTCGTATATTCGCGCTATCGCGAGCCTCCCAAGAAAGTTGTCATACCCAAGGTTGAATGGCTGGGCGCGAAGCGGAATTCCCACTTCCGCAGGAGCTGGTTTCACCTTCTCAAGAATTAAATCAAGAAGCGGATTCAAATCCTTCCCTTCGTCAGTAAGATTCCGCTTTGCGATCCCTTCGCGGCCAATCGCCCAAACAACAGGGAAATCAAGCTGTTCTTCGTTCGCTCCAAGATCAAAGAAAAGTTCCAGCACCTGCTCTTCGCACAATTTCGGATTCGCGGCCGCTTTATCAATTTTGTTAATAACTACGATTGGCTTTAATCCGAGTTCGAGAGATTTTTTCAGCACAAAACGGGTTTGCGGCATCGGCCCTTCCTGCGCGTCAACTACAAGAACTACCGAATCGATGGATCGCAAAACCCGCTCGACCTCGGATCCGAAATCCGCGTGCCCCGGAGTGTCAACAATGTTGATTTTTGTCGGGACTCGTCCTGAGCCTGCCGAAGGATAAAAAAACGAAGAATTTTTGGAATAAATCGTAATACCGCGCTCCTGCTCGAGCGCGTTTGTGTCCATGCTCATACCTTCCACAAACATGCCGGTCTGGCGCATGATGGCATCGGTAAGAGTTGTCTTCCCATGATCCACATGGGCGATGATCGCGATATTTCGTATTTCCATATATTCCTACCTATAAAAAACGACCTCCCCCAAAACGTGGGTTTGGTCATTCTATAATACAGCAAAATGAATAAGTTGTCCAGAGCTCGACGTCGCCTTGAAGCGCGTTCTTCCGTCCATCCGATTTTGCTGCCGGGCTTGGATTCGGACCAAGATGAATGGATTCAGAGTCCACTATCCTCCCATTAGATGACCCGGCAATTTGGTTTCAATATACACTATTTTTCACGAAAAATCCATGAGAAACAAAGAGCCCCGCAGCTGCGGGGCTCTTTGAGGCAAGCATAGCAAGCGCGTTACACTTTCAAATATCTCCGTATCGCGATAAACGAGGATAAAACTCCAAGGCCCACTCCTAGGCTCACAAGGAGAAAAATAGTCCAAAAAAAGTTGCCCGACCAGTACGCCAAGATGTCCGTGCCGGGGAAAAGGGCTCCGGTTTTTTGAGAAATGACCCATACAATAAAGAAAAACGCTACCCACGCGAGAATCGCGGAAAAAACTCCATACAACGACCCCGCTACAATAAATGGCCCCCGAATAAACCAATCGCCCGCGCCCACAAGCTTCATAATGGAAATTTCATCTCTGTAGTTATAGATCACGAGGCGGATCGTATTGAATGTCACAAGAATCACAACCAGCGAAAGCAGTGCCGCGAAAAAGAGTCCGATTTTTTGGATGGAGGAGGTAATAGCAGTCAACTTTTTGATGACCGTTTCGTTTTCCCGATAATTCACTTTTTCGATAATTTCTTTTCCCGCGTATCCCTCAAGAAACGAAACAATCGCCTCAAACTGCGAAGCTTTTTGCGCTTTGATATTGAGGGACCCCTGGAATGGATTCTGATCAAGCTCTTTGAGCGAGGTAATTAAAAGCTCATTATCCTTATGGCGATTTTTAAATATCTCAAGGGCCTGATCGCGAGAGACATACTCTACCTCCATAACATCCGCGCGGGACTTGAGCGCGGCCGTAAGTTCCTTGACTTTGCTTTCTTCCGTTTCTTGTTTCAAATACACGCTTACGTCAATTTTCTGCTCCAAATCTCTCACAAAAGTGCCGGTGATGTTGTGAAGCAAGAGCAAACCTGAAACCACTGAAAGCGCGAGGGTCATTATGGATATCGTCGCGGTCGAAATCCAAATGTTGCGGGAAAACCCAAGCCACCCGTATTTAAAAATTCTCCTAAAATTATTCATAAAAAAAATCGAAAAAATTATAGTCTATAGATTCCTTTCTCTTCGTCTCGCACAACTTTTCCGTTTTCAAGCGTGATGACTCTTCGCTTCAAAAAATCAACAACCTCTTTGTCATGGGTCGCAAGAACAATCGCCGTGCCGAACTCGTTGATTTTCAAAAGAAGTTTCATGATCTCCCACGTATGTATGGGATCGAGATTCCCCGTCGGCTCATCGGCAAGAATAACCTCCGGACGCTGTACCAGCGCTCGCGCCAGTGAAACTCGTTGCTTCTCGCCTCCCGAAAGTTCTTGGGGAAAATTCGCCGCTTTTTTGCCAAGATCAACAATTTCAAGCACCTGCGGCACATCCCGAACGATTTCTTCTTCGCTGCGCCCGCCTGCCTCCATCGCAAACGCAACATTTTCATAGACATTTTTCGATGGCAAAAGGCGAAAATCCTGAAATACGGTGCCTATACGCCTTCTGTAACTTGCCACGTTTTTGCCCTTCAGGCTCATGAGATCCGATCCTTTGAATGAAATTTTTCCTCGTGTCGGCTCTTCTTCGCGCAACACCAGCTTCACAATCGTGGATTTCCCCGCGCCGGACCTTCCAACAATTGAGACGAATTCGTGCTCCGCTACGCGAAACGAAACGCCATCGAGCGCGACGTAATTCCCATAAATTTTGGAAACAGAATGAAAAGAAAGCATAACGAAAATCGCACGTAAGCTATACCTTTACCATTCGCACTTCTGCCTCAATAAATTGATCCAAATCTCCATCAAAGACCGAGTCCACATCGCTCGTCTCCACATCCGTTCGATGATCTTTCACCATCTTATACGGATGAATGACGTACGAACGTATCTGGTGCCCCCATTCTGCCGGAATGAAACCGCCCTTTAATTCTTCTACTTTTTTCTTTTCGTCTTTCATTCTTCGCGCGAAAATCCTTGCCGCGAGAAGTTCCATGGCCTTCGCCTTATTTTCGCCCTGCAAACGCTCGCTTTGGCATTCGACCACAATTCCGGTCGGCAAGTGCTTCACTCTCACCGCGCTGTCGCGCTTATTCACATATTGCCCTCCGGGACCTGAAGAATGAAATGTCTGCATCTCGATCTCTTCCGGACGAATTTCACTCGCTTCGGGCGAATCTTTCGCTAGTTGTGGCAGAATTTCAACAAGCGCAAACGAAGTATGGCGCAAACTTTGCGCGGAAAACGGAGAAATGCGCACAAGCCGATGCACTCCGTTTTCATGTTTCAGATACCCGTACGCGTACTTTCCGTCCATCTCAAGCGTCGCCTCTTTAATCCCCTTCTCCTCGCCAAGATATTTTGCAAGAAGCGATGTTTTGTATCCTTTCCGCGCGCCATACCGCTCGTACATGCGAAGAAGCATATCGGCCCAATCCTGCGCGTCAATTCCTCCGGCTCCCGCGTAGATAGTAATGGTAGCGCTTCGCGCGTCGTACGGTCCGGAAAAAAATATCTTTGTTTCTTCTCGTCCTATATCTTTATGAAGTTTTACGAGGCGTAAGCTGACCTCCTTCGCGATTTCTTCGTCGCCCTCAACATACCCGATAAATTCTTCGGCTTCCGCAATATCCTTTTGGATGCTCTCGATCTTCTGTATCTCTTCTTTAAGATGAGCAAGCTCTTGAGAAAATTTTTCCGCTTCCGCTCTATTCCTCCAAAAATCGGGAGCTTGCATCATCTTTTCAATTTCCCCGATCCGGTTTTTTTTCTTCGCCACGTCAAAGATGGTCCCGCAACCGCAGGACCCGTTTTTTCAAATCCTCCAATTCTTCTTTTAAACTTTCCATTACTCCTATTATAGCACATCAAAAAATCCTGTATATACTATAAAATACAGGACGTAAGCCCCCATGGAGAAATCATCTTACTCAATAATAAGAGTCCCTGCCATTCCTGCCTCGCGATGCCCGGGCAGGGAACAATATGATATGTATTGTACTGTCCCTGCGGTTTTGGGCGCGGTAAACTTTACCACATCTGTTTTCCCAGCCCCGATTGTTTTTGTCGCTATACCAAGGTCACTCACTATATAGTTATGAGAGATAGTCCCGTTATTTTTAAATGTCAACTCGACTTCCGCTCCCTTTTTCACGTGAATTGCTTTTGGAGAAAAAGTAAACTCACTTCCCTCTATGGTAAATTTTTGGGCTTCCGACAGAATCGCTCCTTGTGGAGTGGGCGAAAGAGATGGAGCTTCCGTTGGCGGTGGACTTGTCGGAGGAGAGATTTTTGGCTGTCCTATCTTTTTTGGCTGCGCCAAATCGCTTTCCGGGGCCCTATAATTGGCGAGGTACCGCCACGTAAGCCCGATCAAACCGGCGCCAACTATAATAACAATAAGAAAACGAGGATTTTTGAATAGCATTGCACTTTTATTATAGCGCAACAATCGAAAGCGACAACTGTGGATAAAGTACAAAGGAGTCAGTTCAAACTAGCCAAAAGTAAAGGTAAACGCTTTGAGTCCCGAATTTTCAATTATGATTTCGAGCGTATGCTCGCCGTACTCTGAATCTTGAATGACATGATACAGCTTATGTTCGCTCACCACTTGCTCGCCAACGAATATGCCGTCCTTTATAATCTTGATCTTTGTGCTATTTTCTGAACCGGCGACAAAATAGACGTTTTTAGCTTTATAGCGAAAAGTTATTTTTGCTTGGACGTTTTTATTTTCCGCACATTCATTGCGAAAATCCCAACTGCCGTAAAGATAGAGGGTGTTTGTTTTTAACTCTATCGGGTCGGAAAGATTTTGAACTCCGATGGTATGTGCTTCCCCATTGCCAAGATACGTATTCCTCGACGCGCCAAAATAAATTTCCGGACTTCGCGGTGCCGAAAAGTCAACATCAGCGACCCCCGTTGGCTTAGAAATATCGCTACTAATTTCTTCGTTCATACCAAGCACCGCTTCACGCTCTTTGAGGAATTCCTGGATTTTTTGCTCCGTTTCCTCATATCCTCCTTCGCCAATGTGGTCATAGACAATATACCCGTCTATATCTATGAGATATTTCCTCGGCCAATAGCGATTCTTATATGCGTTCCATGTCGAATAATCATTATCAAGCACAACCGGAAACTTGATGCCGAATTTTTCCACTGCCAACGCAACATTATTGTAATCTTTTTCAAATTCAAATTCCGGCGTATGCACTCCGATGATAACAAGACCCTTGTCCTTGTACTTTTCATACCAGCTTCCCGACAAATTCACCGACGGTAATCGGTTTGTTGTCGGTGTTGATAAAACCATCGGGAGTCGTAATCTCCTTGGCCAGTTCATAACGTTTTGATTTATCTTCTTTTTTCATTTAAGCAGGCTTTCTGTCATATATGCAATGATATATTGCGGTATAAAAAATTGCAAAGAATCTAGGATTCTGAAATATCTTTACGACTCCGCTCGAACCTACTGTACCAAAATCCGGCTACTGAACAGCGCCGCGCGGAGCGCGGCACCCCGCCCGGCGGCTCCAACTGCGGAAAGACGGAAGGATTGCGGAGACGGTTTATCCCCAGTTGACACAGGGGTTGGCTGGAAGTATACTTTAAGTAATTGTGCAAGTGCTTAACTAATAAACATGCTGACGAGGG
>JACOUK010000053.1 GCA_016177905.1 Candidatus Spechtiibacteriota bacterium
CGGCGAGGGAATATACTTTGATATTTCAACATTTAAGGATTACGGAAAACTTTCGCGCCGCACAGTAGAGCAAGCCGAAGACGCGGTATCGCGAATTGACGAATCCGTAAAAAAACGCAACAGAGGCGACTTTGCGCTATGGAAAAGCTCCAAACCCGGCGAGCCGAAATGGCCAAGCCCTTGGGGCGAAGGTCGCCCCGGCTGGCATATTGAGGATACGGCGATTACCGAGACGGAGTTTGGCGCGCAATACGATATACACGGCGGCGCGCGCGATTTGATATTTCCCCATCATGAGTCAGAAATCGCACAAATGGAGGCAATATCCGCCAAGAAACCACTTGTCAATTATTGGATGCACACGGGTTTTCTTACAATCAACGGGCAAAAAATGTCAAAGTCGCTTGGAAATTTCATCACAATTCACGAATTCCTGGAAAAACACTCGAAAGAAGTCTTCCGGCTCTTTGTTCTTTCCAGTCATTATCGTTCGCCTATTGACTATACCGAGGCGGCAGTGAAACAGGCAGAAGAGAATGTGAGAAGATTAGAGGAATTCCACAATAAACTTATGAGACTCGCCTCACCCCCCCCAACCCCCCCTCTTCCTGCCTACCGGGCAGGCAGGCTTACTAAGGAGAGGGGGAAGGAGGGTGAGGTAGAGAAAAGTTTTTATACGCATCTCGACGACGACTTCAATACTCCAAAAGCCCTCGCGGCTCTTTTCGATCTTGTTCGCGACGGAAACGCGCTTCTTGATGAACAAAAAATAACGACGGAAGACGCAAGGCAAATCCTTGATTTCCTTACTCAAGTAAACTCCATATCAAAGATACCCCGAAGGGATCGGAGATACAAAAATCAAAACCCGCGTAATGTTCGCGGGTCATATTTATAGAAAATCCTTGAGCTTTCTTGCGCGCGTGGGATGACGTAATTTGCTTAGAGCTTTGGCCTCGATTTGCCTGATTCTTTCCCTTGTTACGCCAAGTTCTCTTCCGACTTCCTCGAGGGTCATCTGCTTATCATCGTCTAGACCAAACCTTAGAGCTAATACTCGCGCTTCCCTTTCCGGGAGGCTACGCAACACTTCTTGCATTGTTGCTTTTAGATTGCTATCTAAAGAGATGTCCCCTGGCCCGGGGCCTTCATCTTTCATAAACATCGAAAGTGAGGCTGAATCTTCACCTGCTCCTTCTTCATGGGATGAGAAACTTTCGTCTAGCGAGTACGTCTCCCGTGTCGCTGAAATCAACTCGTCAAGTTTTTCTGGGGTTACGCCCATTGCGTGTGCTATTTCTTCGCGCGTGGGATCACGGCCCAACTTGCTCGTGAGCCGTCTCTCGACTCTTTTACGCCTCAACAACTTTTCTATCACATGCACAGGAACGCGAATTGTCCTGTCTGAATCGGCCATAGCGCGCGTAACGGCCTGCCGTATCCACCACGTTGCGTATGTCGAAAACTTGTATCCTTTTTCGTGATTAAATTTCCCAACCGAGCGCATGAGCCCGATATTCCCTTCTTGGATTAAATCGAGCAAGGCGAGCTGCGAGCATGCCCCCGCGTATTTTTTGGCAGTACTTACGACCAGCCGCAAGTTTGATTCAATCATTTTCTGGCGCGCTTCATCGGCCCTTGCCTCTCGCCGCAACTGCTCAAAACGGGAAATAAGCGCAAAGGAAACTTCTATGCCTTCACTTTGCCACTTTGCTTCAAGCTCGCTTGTGTAGCGCGCCATATCCATTCTCATCGCAAGCGCTCTTTCGTCATTGCGCGTAAGTAATGGATACTGACTCATGTCACGAAAGTACATTTGAACTGAATCGCCAGAACTACCGCCCGTGTCGGGTTTTACAATTTCATCTTCATCCTCTTCGGATTCTTCTTCAAGCTTATGAAGCTCGTCTTCCTCTGGCTCTTTGTTCCAATCTATTAAAACTCCATCTCTATCTTCTTCGCATTCAACGCCCCTTATTGTCATCCTTAGCATAACAGCCCTCCTTTGATGTGTCCGGTATAATGTATGTCAAGGTAACCATAACCATCGTAACATATACTGCCAAACTCGTCAAATGAAAACAAGAAAGGCCCCGCAATTGCGGGGCCAATTCCTTATTTTCTAAAATCACTTATCTCAACTTATACTGGGTTCTATGGTTCCCAATCTTTGGGCATACGCAAGAAGTCAACTAACGTACGCCTCTCGCCTTTCGCGCGCGCATCTTCTATTTGCCGATAAAGTCCAGCGCCAAATTGCTTTGAAAAGGTAATGGATGCTTCTCCTCCTTTCCTTGACTCCGGCCGTTCTACAAACTCCGGGAAGGACACCTCCGCCGGATCTCCTTCGTCAAACCCTGCGCCAAACACTTGCCGTATCTTGCCTCGGCCAAAGTCGTCGGGACGCTCAAGAATCTCTCCTCTCATACTGCCGCCAAGATCGCGAACAAGATGAGATTGAAATTTAGAAAGGTCATACACGCCATATGCCACATGCTGTATAAAAGGAGCGCCGTGACGGCGGGTAAAGGCAGTTACCTGCGATTCTTTTTCTCTGTCGAGGCCTGCGATAAGAGCCACGCCAAACGTCTCAAAATCGTAGCAGTGAAGCATCATGCTGCTTGGCGCGTCTTTGGGCATCACGTCGTCAAGTTTTTTTGTGGGTTTTCCGCCAAGATTCTCCCACCACGCGCCTTCCTGCTCCATCATATCGGGTGTGAGAGCAATGGCAATGTGATCAATTCCCTTAACCCATGGATTCCGCGGAAACTCGCTTTGGCCGCCTCTGTGCCTTTTTGGCTCCGGGACAACAAAACGAATTCCTCTCCGTGAAGCGTCGGCCTGAAACTCTGGATTTCGCTCGATAAAATGCGTAGGGTCGTGTACTTCAAGAAGTACTTGGCGGACGCTGTGATCCCCGTGGGTGTTGACAAAATCCTCAATGGGAGAAGCTCTTTCTCTGGTTATGCCGGCAAGAATCTCCGCATTACAAGTGCCAACAT
>JACOUK010000054.1 GCA_016177905.1 Candidatus Spechtiibacteriota bacterium
GCATCATTGACCGCCAAAATTCGCGCTTTATATGATTTTTTAGTTCAACCCCAAGAGGCCCGTAATCCCAAGTTCCCGCAAGTCCCCCGTAGAGCTCCGAACCGGGGAAAATAAATCCCCTGCGTTTCGCGAGCGACACAAGTTTTTCCATTTTATCCATGAAAATACTGTATCATAATAAAAAACCCGCGTCTATCCGCGTTGCTCCTCGCCTCGCTGACTCGCCTCGCTTCGCGGGCGAAGCGGGAGCTTTGGCGAAGCGGGTTCATCCTTCTCGCTATACCCCTCGGATTTTTTCCCGTCAAAAACATAATCCGTGGAATAATGCACAAAAATAGCCCCTGCATCTTTCGCGGCGGCCGCAAGATACCCGGGAGCTTCCCCATTTACTTTCATCGCAAGCTCCTTATTCGTTTCGCATCCATCAACGTCGGTATACGCGGCGGCATTTATGACAACATCCGGCTTTAGGCGAAAAAAACACGCGGAGATTTCTTCTCTTTGCGTAATGTCGAGTTCTTCTTTATCTAAAAGATAGGGTTGTTCATCGGCAAAAACTTTGCTCAAATCAGTCCCCAACATTCCCTTTGCGCCAAGAATTAAAACTTTCATAGTCTCATCATCATAGCACACACACTCCGAGTCTGACATCCAGCTTGGTGAATAATTGTCTCCTGGCGGATTTGAGGGCTGGTTTGGCATGGTGTCCCGCAGTAGCGGGACCAAACCAGCCCGAGCCTCGGAGCCCCGCAACTGCGGGGCGAGAATGAGCCAGGAGACAATTATTCACCAAGTTCGTAAATATTATTCGACAAAATAAACCGTGAATGCTACAGTATATGGAAATTATGGAACAAAGATTCTCTATCCTTGCCCGACTATTTGAAACTGGACAAATCTCCCTCGAAGAGATTTCCGCGCTTCTTCTTATTCCCCGTCAAGACGTGGAGCTTCTTCTTGTCACGCAAGGTATTTTAAAAACCAAAACTCTTCTCGTCGGAGGCGGCGCAGGTTTTATCGGAAGCAACTTTATACACCACATACTTGAAAAATATCCGCAGTATCGCGTCATAAACTACGACAAACTCACCTACGCGGGAAATCTTGAAAATCTGCGGAATGTTGAAAAAGATCCGCGCTATATGTTTGTACAAGGCGATATCGCCGATACTGAAACTGTTGAAAAAATCATCAAGGATCATAACGTCGAAGCGATTGTCAATTTCGCCGCGGAAAGCCATGTCGGAAGAAGCGTGATGTTTCGCGCCGACGAATTTGTGCGCACAAATGTTCTGGGAGTCCATTCGCTTCTTGAAGCGGTAAAGCGCAACGCCGGCCAAGTGAAAACGTACCTCCAAATTTCTACCGACGAAACATACGGCACTCTTTCGCTCACCGATACCGCGAAATTCACGGAAGACACCGGGTTTACTCCCAATGTCCCCTACGCCGCCGCAAAGGCGGGGGGCGATCTTTTGTGCCGCGCCTACTTTCGCTCCTACGAAGTCCCCGTGATTGTCACCCATTGCTCGAATAATTACGGCCCATATCAGCATCCCGAGAAACTTATCCCAAACTCTCTGTTCCGCGCCCTTCGCAATCAGCCGATTATGCTCCATGGCGCGGGGCAGCATGTGCGCGACTGGATTTATGTCAGGGATCATTGCGAAGCGCTTGATTGTATACTTCAAAAAGGCAAGCCCGGAGAAGTATATAATATAGGAAGCGATAACGAGAAAACGACGTATGAAATCGCAAAAATAATTCTCTCCATACTTGGCAAGCCGGAATCGCTGATAACGCTTGTCCCCGACAGACCCGGAAATGATCTGCGGTATTCGATTGACACAACAAAAATTCGAGAAGAGCTCGGCTGGGAGCCGAAGCAGTCTTTCGAAGAAGGAATTGCAAAAACCATTCAATGGTACCAGCATAATATTGATTGGGTGGAGAGGATACGAGAAAAAGATAAAGAGTTTAGTAAGTACATTTGAAAATACAAAAGCACCTGTTGAGGGTGCTATAATCCGCTTCATGATTTTTCAATTTTAATAAGTGTGTCGTATCCGTCGGTGGAAATTTTCGAACGGAGGTCGCATACTCGTATATTGCTTATCGTCCTAGACCGTCCGATGCGGAATATCTTCGTCCGGGATCGTGAGCTCCATGCGAGCTTTTGCATCCGGAGTCATGAGATAGCATTCTTCCGAGCAAAAATCCTTGCCATCCCTTGCCACCACACCCTCCAAGTAGGCCTCCGGTATTCCCCAGTAGGTTCCCACCCTTCCGACGGAATAGAAACGACAGGATATATTGTCGCACAAGATCCTTGCCAGCATGGTCTCAACCTCAACCACCCCATACTTCTCCCTTGAAATTGGCGCGAAAATCCGTGTCATAGCACCCCTCCTAAATTTTATGTACTTCCAGTCTAGCATAGTTATAAAAGTATGTCAATACCCTCCTACAAAACATTAAAAACTCCTATACACGGCTTAAAAATTCATTTAAATAAAGTCGTAGCCGACAGCCACGGGTTTTTTTGCGACCTTGCGGAAACTGATAATCCCCTTTGGCAAACAAAAATAAAGCATCTTCATGCTTCTATCGCTATAAAGAAAGGGGTAGCGCGGGGAGAGCACTACCACTATCGGCTCATCGAAAATTTCTACATTCTTTCCGGCACAGCGCTTTGGATATTCCACGATTTCAACAAAAAATCAAAGACATTCGGCAAAACCTGGTCGCTGGTGTTGGATTTTCCTCCGAAAAAAAATAAACTTGCCCAAATCGAAATTCATCCGTATATCTACCATGCCTTTTGGCCGCTTACGAACGAAAAAGTCGTGGCATTCGCGACGGGAACTACAGGATACGACCCGACTGATTACAAAAAACTAAATATCGCGGAAGTGCCAGCTGTTGTACGCATATTGAAAAAGTATAAAATCAAGATATGAAAGCCCTTGTCACTGCCGCCCGAGGCAGCCATTTAAAACCTTTAACCCATACGATAAATAAACATCTTATTCCGCTCGCAAACAAGCCGATGATTTTTTACGCGCTCGAACACATCGCTTCCGCAGGCATTCAGGATATTGGGGTGGTTATCAACGAAAATGACACGGAAATTCCTCAAGCAGTTGGAAACGGCTCCAGGTGGAATGCAAAGATTGCCTATATAAAGCAAACAGGCGGCACCTTCGGGCTTGGACATGTTATCAAAGTCGCTCGTGAATTTCTTGGAGACGGAAAATTTCTCCTCTATCTTGGAGATAATATCATTCACGACGATCTTACAGTTCTCATCCATGACTTTGAGCAAAGCGCCTCAAACTGCCTGCTTACGCTTGCGAAAGTCCGAAATCCAGAAAGATTTGGCGTGCCGGAATTTAAAGATGGAAACATTATCAGAGTGGAAGAACGGCCGATCCAGCCCAAAAGCGAATACGCGGTCGCGGGACTTTATTTTTACGACCAAACAGCCCATATCGCGGCAGAGCATATAAAACCAAGTTTTCGCGGCGACTACGAAATCTCGGATATTCACACGTACCTCGCGCAAAATGGCTATAGAGTAGGATGGCAAGAGATCAACAGTTGGTGGAAAGATCGGGGAGATGCGCGAGATCTTCTCGAAGGAAACAAATTTATCCTCTCCAGGCTCGCGAGCAAAAAACAGGAAGCCTACATAGAACCCACGGTAAAAATTGAAGGGGCGATAGAAATAAAACAAGGTACTAAAATTGGAGGAAAAACACTTATCCGCGGACCCGTATCTATCGGCGAATATTGCCTCATCAAAGATTCCTATATCGGGCCCTTCACTTCTCTTGGAAACAAAGTTGAGCTTCATGGGGCAAACATTGAACATTCGCTTGTGTTTGACGATACAAGCATTGTCACCCCCACAAAAATTATTGATAGCGTCATTGGCGCGGGCACAACCATAAGCGCGCGACACCTTGAAATGCCGGAGGGAAATAAAATTATCGTGGGAGAAAATTCGAGTCTCGCGATCTAGGGTTCTCTCTTCTTATGCTTTCAATAATAATCAACCACCATAAATCTCCCGAAGTCCTGAAACTTTGTCTTCATTACCTCAAAAAAAACGCGCCAGAAGACGCGGAAATTATTGTTACAGACAGCGAAACAATAGAAAAAACGGAAAACTTGATGCGTTGTGAGTTCCCTCAAGTAAAATTTCTTGCTTCAAAAGAAAACATCGGATTTGCAAAATCAGTCAATCGGGGAATTCTCCACGCGAAAGGAGATTTTTTTCTTATCATCAACGCGGATGTAATAATCTCCGAAAAAGACGCGATTCCAAAAATGCTCGGTGCGATGCAGGAAAATGCCGATATCGGAATACTTGGCCCAAAACTTTTAAGTATCAACGACGAACGCCAGCCTTCCTGTTTTCGATTTTATTCGCCCCTTACCATTCTTGCCCGCCGCACGCCATTCGGAAAAACAGGGTGGGGGAAAAAGGAATTGGAACGCTTCCTGATTGAACTGCCGACCTCACCCCCAGCCCCTCTCCTTCGTAAGGAGAGGGGGGCTGACTCGAATCCCCCCCTTACGAAGGGGGAGGAAGGGGGGTCAACGATTCCCGTCGACTGGCTCATGGGCTCCGCGCTCCTTGTGCGCAAAAAAGCGTATCAGGAGGTAGGACCATTGGACGAACGCTATTTTATGTATATGGAAGATGTGGATTGGTGCCGGAGTTTTTGGCAGAAAGGCTGGAAAGTCGTGTATGATCCTCAAACTTTTTTTTACCATTACCACTTTCAGGCAAGCAAAAAAGGCGGGGCTCTTTTGGGCATTTTCACAAACAAATACGCGCGCACTCATCTTATAAGCGCGTGGAAGTATTTTAGAAAATATAGACTAAAGGTGCCAAGATACGGAGTATGAAAAAATCCCCCCGCCCTGTCTGCCTCTAGCAGAAGCTGCGGGGGGATTTCATTTATTTCTTTTTTGTTGCGGCGTGAATCCACACGCCGTCTCCTTTCGTTATTCCGCCAGAACCATCTGCTTTCGCTCTTCCTGCGCCTCGCAATTCTCCTTTTTCAATACCAACCTTTAGCCAGTCTACCTCGCCTACCTCATGACGCCACGCGGCCTTGGATTCATCGGAAGAAAAACGGTAGCGGTACGTATTGAGCTCATAGCTCGTCAACCGCACATCGTTCGTATACATCGTATGCGTATGAGGAATGTTGTGGCAAATAGTCGTTTTTCCAGTACTTGTACAAATCGTGTGCAGATGTACCCAGTGATAGCTCGATTTCGCCGTCGAAGTAATCATTCCATACGAAGTATACGATTTTGCTTCCGAACTGCTTCCAATCGCTGAAATGCCGACAGCGATCATAGCGACCACGAACACAAGGGCCGGGAGAATAAAATCTGTCGCCTGAAAGCCGTTGTACTGCTGGACCAAGAACAGTATCAAGGCCAGAAACAACGCCCACAGCAATACGATATCGATATTCTCCCAAAGCGTCTTCCCCGCATTTCCCACCATTTCAGAAAGAGTGGATTTGTTGATGTCTCCGCCAATTTTAGTTAAGAATCGAAGGGTGGTGAGAACAGGATCGTCTGTAAAATCCGCGAATATCTTTTCTCCGTACGTCTTCGATTTTGTGACTGTTACTTTGTCATTCCCCGACCCTATGGCCACAAAGATCGAGTTGTCAGGAAAGACGAAGAGCGCCGCGCCGGTATCTTTTTTCTTTTTCCCTACGCCCTGTGTGTTGAACCAATCGATAATTTCGGTTTCAGAAAACTTTGTTTTGGGAAACACAAGTACAATTTCGTACCGTGTCTTCAAGTCTATATTCCACAAATACCACGCGAGCGCGAGTTTTGAGTCCGCGGGCAAAAAATCTCGCTCGTCGTAGATATATATTCCCCGAATACCCTGCTTTTCCTCTTGTTCCTCTTCTTCGCCTTCCGCGTGAAGCGATGCGGGTACAAGAATCGCCAAAATGGCAACCAGCGCCAGAGCTAAAACAAAAACTTTCGATTTCATGTTAGCCTCCTTCGCCACCGAACCACTTTTTGATGAGCACGTCGTACTCGCC
>JACOUK010000030.1 GCA_016177905.1 Candidatus Spechtiibacteriota bacterium
ATCAAAAGATAGGTGAGCCGAAACCAATCTTTTTTATCAAAGAGCTTCATAAGGTCCTGTTCAATTTTTACAGGATCCTGCTCGTTTGTCAAATCAAGATGGCGCGACACCCGGCGCACATGCGTATCAACCGCGATTCCTTCCACTATGCCATACGCGTTCCCCAAAACAATATTCGCGGTTTTCCGGGCAACGCCTGGAAGCTCAATCATCTCTTTCATCGTCTTTGGCAATTCCCCTCCGAATTTTTCACGTATCATTTTCGCCGCCTCGATAATATGTTTTGCCTTATTATGATAAAAACCAGTCGAGCGAACTTCCTGCTCAAAAATTTTACACTCGGCGTTCGCAAAATCGTCAACGGTTTTATATTTTTTAAAAAGTTTTCCAGTTACCTCGTTCACCTTCTTGTCCGTGCATTGCGCGGAAAGAATCACCGCAACCAAAATCTGGATATTGTTATGGTACTTTAAAACAATTTTTGCGTAAGGATATGCTTTCGTAAGCCGCGCTAAAATTGCTTTTGCCCGTTTCTTTTTTTGTTCAAAAATTTCCTTCATTCCGCTTTCGTTATACCTTTACAGCTTTGCGAATTTTTATTTCTCTCCAGGAAAGCCAAAAAAATACGGCAACGATGACAAGGGTGTTCACCGGTGCGACCCAGGAAGAAATCTCTTTTCCAAAACTTTCAAAAATCATAAGAGTTCCAAGCGCCCCCACCGAATACATCGCCCCGTTTTTTAAGTAGCGGTATTTCCGCACAGTCTCAAGCCCTTTGACTGTAAAAAAACGAACAATAAAAGCCCCGATTCCGTTTCCAACAAGAATAAGAGGCACGGAAATCGTAAACGCGAAAGAGCCCAAAATCCCATCAGCAGAAAAAGTGGCGTCGAGAATCTCTAAGTACAAAATCTTGCTCACATCGCTCGCGGTTGAACCCTTGAGTTTTTTCTCCTCGGCCTCCGCGCTCCGCTTAAAACCAGAGGTCAGAAAAAATCCCGTGGAACCTATGACTGCGGCAAACGCCATGAGAGGGTTTGCGTGCACCGCAAACCACACAAGGAGCGCGATAAGAATAGACGCAAGTGTATAAAACCACACGGCCTGCTGATGGATAAATCGCTCAAGAAAAAACGCGTATTCTTTTTCTTCTTCAAAAAGCCAGTGCAGGGCGAGCAACAAAAGATACACTCCCGCTCCCACAAGCAGAACCGCTTTTGACTGCTCGATAATCTCTCTGATATGCGGATCGCTGCTGAATGCCGCGGAAAAAGATCCGAAAAATCCCAACGACGGACTTGTGATCCAGACAATCGCAGTCGGGAGCAGTCCCCGAACAACAAATACCGCAAAGAGAATTCCCCAAAATAAAAACCACCGCCTCGCCCGCGCCGACATCGTGCGCAACACATCGGCGTTAATAACGGCATTATCAATGCTGGAGATAACCTCAAAAAATATAAGCCCAAAAATGACAAAAATAAAATCAAATTGCATAGCGCGATTATAGCATTTTTGAGACCTTCCTTATAGCAACGAGACGAAAAGCTTGGTGAATAATTGCCTTCCGGCTCATTCTCGCCCCGTAAGCGGAGGGGCTACGAGGCTCGGGCTGGTTTGCCGAGCACTCAAAGTGCTTTGAGTGCTCGGACCATGCCAAACCAACCCTCAAATCCGCCGGAAGGCAATTTTTCACCAAGCTCAAGATGAAGCAACATTTCTTAGTTTGCAGTATTCACATCTTGTATCTTTACACCGTGTATTCCAAAACGCCAATCCGAGAATTTCAGCCGTGACATCTTGGATTTTATATTCAAGCTCCCGGACGTCGTTCGAAGAAATTTCAAATTTTTCCTTGTAAAACTTTCCCGTATTTTTCTCCGGTTCCACAAAATCAATCTCGCCAGAAGTCATGCGATATGGCGAATCAGGCATCTTATCAAGCAGTAATTTATAAAACACAAGCTGTCTCTTTTCGTTCCCCCGTGCATCCTTGGTCTTGCTCTCGAGCGCGTTACGCGTCTTTCTCTTGCCGGTTTTGTAATCAACTACATTGACAAATTCAAGGGGGGTCTGACCCCCTTTTGGGGGGTCAGACCCCCCTTGAATTTCTATTTTATCTATCTTGCCGGTCAGTCGCACTTCGCCGTCCAGCATCACGCCGCCGATTTTAAATTCATTTACAGTCCTTGTGTCCGGATTTCGCGCGCCTAAATCATAATTATCAAAATACGCCGCAAGCGCTTTTTCGCCTCTTTCCTTATAGCGCGCTATTTCAATATCCAAAAATGGCTGCTGGGAAAGATTTTTCGCGAATTCACGAAGTAAAAAATCTTTACCCGCGCCTTTTTTGTCAAAAAAACTTTTAAGCGCTGCGTGCGCCGCGTTGCCGTACAAAAGATAGGGCTGTTGAGCCTCGGGTAATTGCAGGAGATTGCGATAGAAATACCGCCACGGGCAGAGAAGATAATTATTGAGCGCGGTTGCCGAAAAGCCGCGCTTCAAAAATAGCGCCCGTAAAAATTCCGCGTCAGAAACGTTGGGAAAACTCGGCTTTGATTCCTGAATAAAAAAACGCGGCGATTCTTCTAATCTTTTTTCATAACGGCTCATATCTCCCCGCACAACAAGTTCGGGCGTAATTTCGCCGATAAAGCGGCTTTTTGCGTGCGCTCGGCCGTCGCTCGCGCAAAGGGGCGCGCTGATCGACACCCCGTGTCGCGCTCTTGTCAGCGCGACATAAAAAAGCCGCCGATTATCCTCAATATCATCGCGACCGTCGTAAACAGTTTCGACGACTGGAAATAATTTGAGAATATCCGGACGTTTTCTGCCGCCCCACCGCGCATCAATACAGCCCGACAAAATAACATAGTCAAACTCGAGGCCCTTGGCTTTATGCGCAGTCATCAGCCGCACGGCATTCGAGGGCAAACGTAAAAACTGCTGGTTGAGCCCAATCCCATAGCGATTCAAAAGATGAAGGTGCGACACAAAGTCCCGGAGCGTGAAATTGCGTTTCCTTTGCGTAAGACCCTTTAATTCGGAAAAAAGCTTGTGAAATACCCCAATGCGGCTCAAGGAGTCTCCTCTCGCGATGTATTCGTAAAAACCAGAATCGCGAGCTATAAGCTCAAAAGCTTGCGGCGCATTTTTACTCTCGGCGGCAGAAATCCACGAGGAAAGATTTTGCGAAAATTCATATATTCTTTCGGCTGACGCAATGCCGCTTTTCCGCATCAAGTCTCTATCAGCCATAATCCAAAAAATATTCTTCAGCTTTCGCGCTAACGCGCGCACACTTACGAGTTTATACACATCGAACGCGGGAATGTGTAAAAAATCAATAAACAAAAGCTTTACAAGATCTTCGTCAATGACGTCCCTGCGCAAGGAAACGACAGACAAATCGCGCCGCGAGGCAAAACTCAAAAGCGCGATGAAATTTTTTATGGCCGCATCTTCAAAGATACTCCGACTTGACTCTATCGTATGGACAATCCCTTCTTTTGAAAGCGCGTCGGATATGCTGTCGCCCTCGCGATTTTCGCGATAGAGCACCGCGATTTCATTGGCCGAAATTCCTTCGGCTTGAAGTTCTTTTATTTTCTCTTTGATGAAATACATCTCAAGCTCGGGGGTTTCTGGTTCATAGATTTCTACTTGACGCTCGAGGCGAAGGCCCGCCTGCGTGGCCGGAGCCACTTCGGCGAGGCGAAGGCCCGCGGCAACCAAAGAGTCGTCTATTCCTTTGATATAGTTTACTATTCGCTCACGGTTGTTTCGTATAACGCTCTGTGATGAATCTATAATTTTTTGATGGGATCTGTAATTTTTTTGAAGCGTTATTATCTTTGAAGCGGGAAATTTGTCTTTGAAATGCAGGATATTTGCAAGCGAAGCGCCCTGAAAACGAAAAATCGCCTGCTTCTCATCGCCGACCACAAAGATGTTGGCCTGCCCCGAGCCCTGTCGAGGGGGCGCTTCTTTTTGTACGATACGCTCCACGACCTCATTTTGCGCGGAGTTTGTGTCCTGATGCTCATCAATTAAAATGTACTTAAAATTTTCGCAAAGTCGCCGACGCAAATCGGTATCATGCCGCAATGCGCGCGTCACATACAAGATCATGTCCTCATAATCATAATCGCCTGCTTCAGATAATTTTCCCCGATACCTTTGATAGACCTCGCAAAATTCCTTATTTTTTTCTATTCGTTTCTGCGCTTCTTGATATTCGCCTTTCATTTTGCCTTTGTGCGGCCCCTTTGTATGATACAGATCTTCTCGGCCGGCAAGTTCTTCTTCCGCTTTTCCCACAATTGCCGCGTACTCATCATGCGATACACCCTCGCGCTTCAAATCGCTTATCGCTTTTTTTATAATCGCGATATAGTTGACATAGGGGTTTTGGAGATTAAAATGTTCGAAATTGCCGCTTTTGATTATTTCTTCCAAAATTTGCGCTTGATCCACTTCTGGTATATTGCCGCCTTCCCCGTACGCGCTTTTTGTTTTTGTGCCGCCCTCCACCAAAAAAGAGTCCGGATTCTGCCTGATAATTTCGTTGCAAAATCCGTGAAAAGTTGAAATGTTTACCGCATAAGCGCTCGCGCCCAAAATTTCAAAAAGCCGGCGGCGCATATTCGCCGCGGCGTTTTCTGTAAACGTAAGCGCCAAAATTTCTTCGGGCCTCGCTTTTCCCTGTAATAATATATTCGCGATCCGCAACGTCAAAACCTTGGTCTTGCCGGTCCCGGGCCCCGCGACAACCATTACAGGCCCCTCCAATATATCCACCGCCTCTTTTTGCTCGGGGTTTAGTTGGGAGTAGAGTTTTTGAAAAACCGTATTTTCCATAGATGTTTTTATATTACACTCATTGTGCCCTCGTGCAAAATAAAAAACATCCGATTATTCGGATGTCGGTTACTAACTCGTATAATCTTCGCCCCTTTTTCCTTCAGCGCTCTCTTGGGGATTAAGATGCCTACAAGCAACGCACGTTCGTCGAAGTGTCGAAAAAAAACCTTTTGACAATATAACAGACTGTAGTTCTTCAGATTTAGACTTGCGACCTTCATCGGCAAGATCACCGCTAAACCTCAAAAATCGTCCGCACTTCACGCATCGAAGTGAACGGATAGACCTTATCGTCAAAAAGACTACGGGGGCAATGAGCAGAACAATGATGAGCGCAATGTTGCCAACTGTATCCGCAGTACCCATACTATCCTCCTACTGTTTTTACGATTTTCTTACTCGTACGAATTTGATTCGTAATTAAGGTACTTGTTCCAACTCTCAAAGAGTTTTTTTGTCGCGACGACGTCATCCATGCAATAGCGCGCGATTTCTTCGTAGCGGCCATCGTGAAACGCTTTTGGCACTTCTTCGCCGCTCATCCCTCCCTCTTTCGGACTTTCGATATGAAACGCTTTCGTCACAAAATGGAGCTTGGGCAAGCGGCGCACCGCGCCGTAAAAAGTAAGCTGATCCGATAGGTCAACGTGCTGTGTCCCGAATTTCTGCGATGAAAGATAACGGTTGGGCATAAGGTTGCGCGACGGACGAATGCCATGAGCGGCCGAACGGATCATCAAAAATGGCGCGTCAAACGCGCGGCCATTGAAAGTTACGAACGTGTAATAATTTCGCGAAACCTCCCAGAACTTTTCAAGTATCTCTTTTTCCGAACCTACGCGATACTGTATGCCGCCATCTTCAAAGTCGAGGACCCCTCCCGACCTCCCCTTTGTAAGGGGAGGATTCGAGCCGTCGATTCTGAAATACACGGCCCCTTTATCTTGCTCATCAATCATCCCGATCGCGACGATTTCTCCCAAAAACGGAGAAAACGGCAATCCCCTCTTAATATTCTCAAGTTCCTTTTCTACTTGGTCATCGCTCGACGCGTCTCGTTCCGCCCATTGGCGAAAATAACTCTTCGTCGTCTCGTCAAGCTCGTCGTATTGCTTCCCGATTGTTTCGATGTCGAAAACGAGGTAGGACATAAAAAAATCATATCATAAAATTCCTCAAATAAAAAGCCCTGCATAAATGCAGGGCCAACTTGAATCTGTTTACTTTTTAGGTTCAGAGGGGTCGAAGCTCTCGCCTCCCTTGGCGATTGCCCTCCGCATTCCTTCCATACCCCCCTCAACAAAAGCTTCCACCTCCTCCAAGCTGTATGTAATAATCTTATTGCTTTTTTCGCCGTCAAAAAGAAACTTCCCACGAAATCGTTTGCCGGCGAGCGCCATGGGCAGCCAGTGCTGGTCGTCCGCCCACATTTCACTGAAAGGAATTTCCCTTATATCAAACCATTGCGGCCTCATCTCTTCGCTTTCTTGAGGTTCTCCTTCTATGTCAGAACAATAAAAGATGTGAACTTCTAAAGTTTCCAGCTTGTCCTGCCTGCTCGCCGAAGCCTTCGCGGAGGAGAGAGTCGCATCGAAGGAATTTCCGGCAAATTCAAACTCTATAATCCCCCGGCGTTCCAAGTCCTTTGCCAAAACCCCCGCCTCCTCTCGAAGCTCCCTTTTCGCGGCCGCTTCGATCGTCTCATTTTCCTCCACCTTTCCTCCAAAACCATTCCAGCGCCCCATGCCAAAACCCCGCTTCTTCAGGCCTAAAAGAACTTTATTGCCTTTATGAATAATTGCGAGCGTGAGAATTTTACGCATGGAGCAGAAGTGGTTCTTTTTTGCCCCTATTCCCACGGGTTGCCGCTGGATAATCTGCGGGACTCTGTGAGAGAGAACGGCACTCGCGGAGTCTCTTTTTCTTTTTCTTCAATCAGGGCATGATTTTTTTCCCGCGATTGCTGTTCTTCGACGC
>JACOUK010000040.1 GCA_016177905.1 Candidatus Spechtiibacteriota bacterium
CAAGATACTTTCAATCTCCTCGATTATCTGCCGCTTGAAGGGTTCGTCTTCTCGGCATCGCCCAACAACTTCATTGCCATTAACGGGAATCTCTGCACCGCGCCTCTCATAATGGGCGATGTGGTGATTGCCAAGCCCTCTTCGGATGTGGTGTATTCGTTCCATATTTTTTTGAAAATCCTCCACGAGGCAGGACTTCCTGCCGATGTTCTTTCTGTGCTCCATGGCAACTCGAAAATGATCGGCGATATATTGCTCGAGCACCCCATGCTTTCTGGAATCCATTTTACCGGCGGCACGGAGACCTTTAGCGAGATGTGGAGGCGCGTTGGCCAGAATGTGGATAAATACAGGAACTTCCCTGTACTCGTAGGAGAGACAGGCGGCAAAGACCCGATTGTGGTATATGATGATTCTGATCCGCTTCAAATCGCGATCGCCATGGCGGTCGGAGGGTTTGGCGCGCAGGGCAGAAAGTGTTCGTCTACCTCGCGCGTCTATATGACTCCGGAGATGTTCGCGAAAGTGGAGCCTCATCTTACGACTTTTCTCCGTACTATAAAAGTGGGGGATGTCGCGGACGTCACCAATTACTTGGGCGCCATTATTAACGAACGGGAATACGAAAAAGTTAACAGCTATATCAATCAAGCCTACCATGACTTTGATAAGGGTGTCAGGAAGATACTAAGGGGAACGATTCCGGGCACGCAAGGATGGTTCATAGCCCCTACGATTATCGTCACCGATAATCCGCACTACCGCACTATAAGTGAAGAAGTTTTCGGCCCCGTGATCACTATCTGTCTTTTGCCCAAAGATCGTTTTGAAAAAGAAGTTTTGACGCTTTGCGATAGCACCTCTCCTTATGCGCTTACGGGCGCTATACACACGCAAGATGTGCTCCAATTCTGCGAAGCATTGCATGAGCTGCGCTTTGCGGCGGGGAATATCTATGATGATCGAACCACTGCGGCCATGGTAAATCAGCAGCCTTTTTCCGGAATGAGGAAGTCCGGCACGGACAGTAAGGTCGGCTGGAGCCAGAATTTGAGAAATTGGACGAAACCGCGCACGATTTGCTTGCGATCGGTGAAGACCACTTTTCCGCCAAAGTATCTGGAGGAGTAAGGGAGTACAATAAAAACATCCCCTTCTGTCAAAGAAAGGGGATTTTTGTTTGTGCTTTTGCGCCTTTTTAGTAATCTATGCCCGGTTCTTGCTGCGGCCAAGGAGAGTCGGGGCGGAGAGCGATTCTGGCGTGCGCGAAATACATTGCAAGGTCTCGATTGTATTCACCAGATTGAGGGTCGTCTATCATTAGAAGGAGCTTGTGCCAGAGTTTGTGGCAGGGATTCATTTCGTTATAGCCGTGATAGCACATTTCAATGTGCGCAAGCGCTCTTACTAGTTGTTCGCCTTGATCCCCGGAAAGGTTGCTTTGCTCGTTACCCGGTAACGCAAGGAACTTGTTGATAGTGTCGCGTGATGGCCCGCAGTTTACTACCTCTTCTGACTTCATCATTGCCTCCTCGTTTGCATTTTGGCTAAAGAACCCTACCATAGGATACCAATAAATCGAAAAGTTGTAAAGCCCTAAAAACAGTGATAGAATAACGACATATGACAGAGTATAATCCTCTTAAAATTGAACAAAAGTGGCGAGACAGGTGGGAAAAAGAAAAGGCATGGAATGTTGATTTGAAGAAAGCAAAAAAGCCGTACTACAACCTTATGATGTTCCCCTATCCCTCGGCAGAAGGCCTTCATGTCGGGAATGTTTTTACTTTTACCGGCGTCGATATTCACGGACGATACATGAGGATGCGGGGCTATGATGTGTTTGAGCCGATGGGCTTTGACGCTTTCGGGATACACTCGGAAAATTTCGCGATAAAGCAGGGGACGCATCCTCAAAAAGAGACAGAAAAAAATATTTCTCACTTTCGCGAACAGCTTAAAAACATGGGTGCGATGTTTAATTGGGATCATGAAGTTGACACAAGCAAGCCCGAATATTACAAATGGACGCAATGGTTATTTTTACAGCTTTACAAGGCCGGCTTGGCGTATCGGGCAAAAGCTCCGGTTGACTGGTGCGAAGGCTGCAAGACCGTTCTTGCGGATGAACAGGTTATTTCCGGAAAATGTGAGCGGTGCGGAACTGATGTTATTCAGAAAGAGCTTGAGCAGTGGTTTTTTAGAATTACAAAGTACGCGGAAAGGCTTTTGGGGAATCTCGACAAACTCGACTGGTCCGAGGCTGTAAAAGTTGCGCAAAGAAATTGGATCGGACGCTCGGTCGGCACGGAACTGGAATTTAGAATAAAAAATTTAGAATCCAGGATTAAAATTTTCACCACAAGGCCGGATACGTTATTTGGGGCAACATATCTTGTGTTGTCTCCGGAGCATGAACATGTTCCAAGTTTCATGTTTCAAGTTTCAAATCGTAAGGTGGTAGAAAAATACATCGGCGCCTCTAAAAATAAGACTGAACTCGAACGCACAGATCTTGCGAAAGAGAAGACCGGCGTCGAGCTCAAGGGTGTCACCGCGATAAATCCGGCAAATAACGAAGAAATTCCGGTATGGATTGCCGACTATGTTCTTTCAAATTACGGAACCGGCGCGATTATGGCGGTGCCCGCTTACGATGAAAGGGACATGGAATTTGCAAAAAAATTTAAATTGCCCGTAAGCGACGCGCCGCTCGTTGACAAGGAGGAAATTGTAAGTCGGGTTGGCGGTGAAAAGAAGGTCAACTATCATCTTCGCGATTGGCTGATTTCGCGCCAGCGTTATTGGGGGCCGCCTATACCTATAATCTACTGCAATGCATGTGGGGTTGTTCCTGTGCCGGAAAAGGATTTGCCGGTTCTATTGCCTTATGTCGAAAACTTTCGACCGACCGGAACGGATAAATCTCCGCTTGCGAATGTTGAAGAATTTGCGAAAACGACATGTCCAAAATGCGGGGGAGAGGCGCAGAGAGAGACAGACGTGTCGGATACGTTTTTAGATTCCTCGTGGTATTTTTTGAGATACCCTTCGACAGAGTTTGACGATAAGCCGTTTGATGAAAAAATTACAAAAAAATGGCTTCCGGTTTCTATGTATATCGGCGGGAAAGAACACTCTGTATTGCACTTGATGTACGCGCGATTCGTAACCATGGCGCTGGAAGATATGGGGTACTTCGATTTTCAGGAACCATTTTTGAAGTTTCGCGCTCATGGTCTTTTAATCAAAGATGGGGCGAAGATGTCGAAATCAAAAGGGAATGTGGTAAGTCCCGATGAATATTTTGACGCGTACGGCGCGGATGTGATGCGTATGTTCCTTATGTTTTTAGGGCCGTACGAGTTTGGCGGAGACTGGAGGGATGAGGGGATAGCGGGTATCGCGAGGTTTTTGAAAAGAGTGTGGACGTTATCGCTTAAATTAAAAATTGAAAATGAAAAACGAAAAGCTATAGATAAAAATTTAAAATCTCATACGAATGGATTAGAAAAACTTACTCATAAAACAATCAAGAAAGTTACGGAGGATATTGAGAAATTGCAATATAACACCGCGATCGCGGGTTTAATGGAGTACGTCAATACCCTGACGCGATATACGATATACGATATACGATATACAGAAATTTTATTAAAACTTCTTGCTCCGTTTGCGCCTCATCTTGCGGAAGAACTTTGGCATGAAGCGTTGGGGCATACAACAAGCATTCACAGCGAACCTTGGCCGACGTATGATCCAGAGAAGATTATCGAAGAAAAAGTGCAAATGGTTGTACAGGTAAATGGAAAAGTTCGCGGAGAGATAGAGGTTGACGCCGATGCGAGCGAAGACATGGTAAAAAATATTGCGCTTAAAGACGAAAAAGTCCGAAAGTGGCTTGACGGCGAGCCGAAAAAAGTTATAGTAGTGCCATGGAGAGTGGTGAGTATAGTGACGTAGCGTTCCCCCTCTTTCCGTCGAAGGCGGATCCGCCTCTGGCGGAAAGGTAAGGGGGGTAAGGGGTAGTTATGAATAAAATTCTTTCTTCTTAAAAATACGAATCATGCGCAGGGCTTCCGCCGCTTACAGTGAATGAAGTGAACGAATTTATGCAAGACCCCAAAATGATTTTCGTATGGCCGCGAAGCTGAATAAACTGTATGAAGAAATATCAGCTCATTGAAAATAAAACGTACAACAGATAAGGAGGGGAAAGTGAGTAAATTCAAAAGTTCGCTGGAGATTTTTGCAGTTACTACTCATCAAGGATATGGACGTGTAGTTATTCGCACTAAAGAAGGAGAATATACCTACTATCGAAGCCAATGTATCATAGCATATGAAGAAGGATGCCTTGCTCCCCGAATGGAACGTAGAATGGTATGGAAGATGGACGGGCTTAGATTCTGGCGTGAAATGAAAGTTACGCTCTTCTTTCGGGACGATGGCCAGCGTAATGAATATTGCACTGATCTTGACGACTAATTTCCCCAGGGCCTTATCGAAGGCCCTTAGATTTCAGAGACAAAATTCGCGGAGGTGAACTTTGAACGTTGCGATTAAGGTAAAGGAGTTTGTAAGGGCATTGGTGATCTGGAGATAGCGTTCTGGAAAAGAGCAATTTTCAAGAAACCTTTCATGGCCCTATTTATATTGAGTATGTTCTTTCTATTTTTCATTCAGGCAGTGCCTTTGTACAGCAAGGTAAATCCTCTAATCTGGTGGCATGGTACCGTAATTGTTTTGTTTGAGTATCTCATCGCAATGCCCGCGATCTTCTACTTGATTGACCCGGACATCTTTTTCCCGGGAGATTGGAAACTGCGAAATGAACGCAAGGCGAGGAGGCGGCTGGAGCGAATAAAGAAAAGATATGAGAAGGGAGATGCGTAGTCCGCACTAGGACTATGGGATTTAGTAAATAAAAAATAGCCCCGGCAATAGTCGGGGTTTTAATTTGGTTGCTTGGCAAGAAGGAGGATAAGGACCGTTGCCGCGCTTATGCCGAGAAAATTTGCGAGCATATCCTGCGCCAAGTCAGTCTTGCCAAGTTGCGCATCGCTTATTTCTTTTGCGGCGGCGAATACAAACAAGATGCACACCGCAGTTATAAAAGATGCGCCGTAGCTGACTTTAAGCGTCCGAAGGATAAAAAACAGCGCAGACATCGCGGCAAAACTCACAATGAAGTGCGCGGCGTAGTCCCATGGGTGTGAATGGCCCTGCGGTAAAAAGAACAAAAAGTACTTGTACACTAAATCTGCGGCCCTTTGTATCAAAATCTGCCTCCCTATCGTTTGTTTTCAAGACTAGGTATGCTATAACAAGTTGAGTTCCTTGACAAGATATAAAAAAGGAGAGTGATATGAGCGATCAGATTCTTTATACGCCAGAAGATCTTGCGGATATTGATTACCCAGCAGACGTTGGCTATCCGGGCGAATTCCCCTATACTCGCGGCATATATCCAACGATGTACCGGGGACGCCTCTGGACCATGCGGCAATTTGCGGGGTTTGGACTTCCCGATGACACTAACAGGAGGTTTCGGAAACTTTGGGCGGAAGGGGAAACCGGTTTTTCTACCGCTTTTGACCTGCCGACTCTCTTGGGTTACGACTCGGATAGCCCTTATTCATTGGGAGAGGTTGGGAAGGGCGGAGTTGCCATTGATACGCTGGAGGATATGACACGTTTGTTTGCGGGCATTCCCATCGGGAAGCCCGGGGTAAGCGTCTCAATGACCATCAATGCTCCAGCCCCTGTCCTGCTTGCGATGTATTACGCTCTTGGCAAGAGGAAAAGGGCGGATCCGCGTTTACTGCGGGGCACTATTCAAAACGACATTCTCAAAGAGTTTACCGCGCAAAATGAGCTTATTGTTGCGCATGAGCCTGCAATGAAGCTGTTTGTTGACACAGTTGAATTCTGCACAAAACACATGCCGAATTACAATCCAGTAAGTATCTCCGGCTATCACATCCGCGAGAAAGGCGCGACTGCGGTGCAAGAACTCGCCTTCACGCTTGCCGACGGTATCGCGTATGTGCAGGCATGTATTGAAAGAGGGCTCGATGCGGATGAGTTTGCTCCGCGTTTTTCTTTCTTTTTTGATATACACAACAACTTTTTTGAAGAAATCGCAAAACTTCGGGCGGCGCGGCGAATGTGGGCAAGAATTATGCGCGAGAGATTCAATGCAAAAAATCCAAGGTCATGGATGCTGCGCACTCACGCGCAAACCGCCGGAGTAAGTCTTACCTGGGAGCAGCGACAGAACAACATTATGCGCGCGGCAGTTCAGGCTCTTGCGGGAGCGCTCGCAGGCGTTCAGAGCCTTCACGTTGATGCGTATGACGAGCAGGACAGTTTGCCTTCGGAAGACGCAGCGCTTCTTGCATTAAGGACACAGCAGATTATTGCCTATGAGTCGGGAGTTTGTGATGTGGTGGATCCTTTAGGCGGCTCCTACTATATTGAAAGATTAACGCAAGATATGGAAGAACAGGCGCTGGAGTACATCAAACGTATCGATGAGATGGGAGGCATGGTGGCCGCGGTTGAGCTTAATTTTCCCAAAAGCGAAATTGAAATGTCCGCGTTTGAGTATGAGAAAAAAGTTCACAGCGGGGAGATTCCCATTGTCGGCCGGAATAAGTTTCAAAAGGAAGGCGAAGAGCAAATAGTTGAGTTTCGCGGGAATAAGCGCGCAGAGAAAATCCAATGTGCGCGGCTTACGAGGTTTCGCGCAAGACGGAATTGCGGAAATGCCATGAAGGCGCTTGACCTCGTGAAGGAAGCAGCGGAGAAGGGAGAGAATGTAATGCCGTCCATAGTTTCGGCAGTCGAAGCATGCGCTACAGAGGGAGAGATTGTTCAGGCGCTTCAGGAAGTTTATGGAGAATACCGAGGAGGGGAATAATGCGCGCACATGAGGAACAAATAGAGATGTTGCGAAACGTGGTGGACGAGTTTGGGAAGAAAGAACTTTTACGCGTAGGATACGCCGAGCTTGAGCCGAAAGGGGAATTCCCTCGAGAGCTTGTAAATAAAATTTCCAAAATGGGCCTCATGGGCATTTCTTTCCCGGAAGAATACGGCGGAATGGGCATGAACACCGTTGCGACATCTATTGTCGGCGAGCGGCTCGCGTTTTACTGGCCAAGCCTTCAGCTTATCTGGAGCGCGAACGTGTCGCTGGCCGGATTCCCGATAATGACATTCGGGAACGAAGAACAGAAACGGAGATTTCTTCCGCGTCTTGCGAGCGGGGAAATCCTTGGTTGCTACGCTCTTACTGAACCCGATGCCGGATCGGACGCGGCTAATATTAAAACTAGGGCCGAGAAGAGTCGTTACGCCTTTGGAGAACAGGAGTATGTTCTGAAAGGCACGAAAACTTTCATCACCAATGCGAACAATGCTTCTGTAGGCGTTGTATTTGCAAGAATGGCGGGAGAA
>JACOUK010000051.1 GCA_016177905.1 Candidatus Spechtiibacteriota bacterium
AATAAGTATCAGAGTTTATGAGACATCCGCCAAAGCAAAAATCTGAATACGGGGCGCAGCTTGCTGAAAAGCAAGAGCTGCGAGAGAGTTACGGCCTGCGGGAAGTGCAATTTCGACGCTATTTTCGCCGGGCCAAAAATCCCGAAGAAGCTATAAAGTTTCTGGAAGCCCGGCTTGATAATGTTGTTTTTCGATGCGGATTCGCGCCGGGCAGGAAGTTTGCAAGACAGCTTGTAAGCCACGGCCATATCCAGGTGAACGGGAAGAATGTGAACGTGCCATCATACGAAATGCGGGTTGGGGATACTGTCAATATTCACCCCTTAAGCTTGAAACTGGTGCCGTTTCAAAATTTAGGACTCACGCTTCAAAAGTATGAACCACCCATATGGATTGAACTTGACAAAGCACAATTCCGGGGGAAGATCATCGGACAGCCAGTCGTTGATGACCCCCTCATTATCGCCCAAGTAAGGCCAATTATCGAATTTTATTCAAGGTAACCTTATACAATATGCACATTACTTTACCCAAATCGCCACAAGTAAAAGAGAAAAGCGGAAATAGAGCTATTTTTGAAATAGAAGGATTATTCCCGGGGTATGGGGTCACTATTGGAAATGCGCTTCGGAGAGTTTTGTATTCATCGTTGCCGGGCGCCGCGATTACCCGAGTGAAGATAAAAGGAGCGCCGCACGAGTTTTCAACACTGGCTGGGGTGCTGGAAGATATTCTTGAGATCACGCTGAATATAAAGCAAATATACGTAAAACTCCATGGCGATGAGCCGCAGACTGCTTCGATCAAGGTTAAGGGAGCAAAAGAAATTAAGGCTTCTGATATTGTCTCGCCAAGCCAGGTTGAGATCGCAAATCCAGACGCGCACATCGCGACTCTTACGAGTAAAGATTCGGTTTTTGAGGCAGAATTTTTGATTGAGCCGGGTCTTGGGTATGTTCCGATTGACCGACAAGAGAAAGGACGCGCGGAAATCGGTTCCATCCCGCTTGATGCGATTTTCACTCCAATGCGGCATGTGAATTTTGAAGTAGAAAATATGCGCATAGGAGACAGGACTGACTATAATCGGCTGCGTCTTACGATTGAAACAAACGGCACAGTCTCGCCAGAAGAGTCACTTCGGTATGCGTCAGAACTTCTTGTGAAACATTTTGAAGTTACCGGGATGGTGGAGGGCGATCGGGAAGCAGAGGGAAGGAAAAAAGAAGAGAAGAGCGAATCGAAGAAGAAAACTGTGAAAAAGAAAAAGAAGAAAGAAGAAGAAAAAAAATAACAGAGCGCGTTGAAACGTATGCACAAAGGGAAAAAAGGAAGAAAATTTGGGCGAAAGCGCGACCAGAGAGCAGCGCTCATACACGGTCTTGCAAGATCGCTTATTTTGCATGGGAAAATAAGGACGAGCGAAGCGAAGGCAAAAGAAGTTCGGACACATGTGGAAGCGTATATCACAAAATCGAAAACGAACACACTCGCGAATCGGCGATCTCTCGAGAGGCTTTTTGATTCCGCAATCGTGAAGAAATTATTTTCTGAAATCGGCCCGCGATATCGCTCAAGGCCCGGGGGATATACTCGAATCATGAAGCTCGCGCCAAGAAACATAGATTCCGCAAAGATGGCGGTTATCGAATTTGCGTAACATTGATAGTATGAAACACCTCTTTGACGCGAAAAATAGAATAGTAGGCCGTCTCGCGGTTGAAATCGCGATATCTTTACGCGGAAAAGATAGGCCGGATTTTCTGCCCTATAAGGAGAGCGGGGAAGAGGTCGAGGTCATCAACGCGAAAGATATGAAGCTAAGCGGAAAGAAGGGTTTTCAAAAACTATACTGGAGGTATACAGGGTATCCGGGCGGCATCAAAAAAACAACCTATGAAGAGTTGATGAAAAAAAGTCCGGCGGAAGTGTTGAGGTTCGCGGTGGCGCGCATGCTTCCGAAAAATAAATTGAGGGCAAAATGGATGAATAGACTGATAATCAAGTAGCCATACGAATATGAAGAAACAAAAATCTCTACAAAGCGAAAAAAGTAAAACAACAAAAAAGATTTTAAAGAAAAAAAAGGTCAAAGCTGAAGCGGATGTTCTCAAGTCTGATAAAGTAAAATCGGATGTCCTAAAACTTGATGAGGCAGAGAAGAGCTCGGTTTTGGCGGAGGAGCCGGACAATGGAGAAGAACGTGCGCAGGATCTGGCAGTACCTGACCAAGCGAAGCTGGATGAAGGGACAAATCTAAGCAACAGATACTATGAGGGGGTGGGGCGGAGAAAAAGAGCGGTCGCGCGCGTTCGACTTTACACAAAAGGGGAAAAGGAATTTTTGGTAAATTCAAAGGAGTATACGCAGTATTTTCGAACTTCAGAGCTTCAATTTCTCGCGGACGGGGCATTGCGCAAAATGAAAGTGGGAGATAAGTTTATGGTTGTTTCCAAAGTGAGAGGCGGAGGAGTAAGCTCGCAAGCCGAGGCGGTCCGGCATGGGATCGCGAGAGCGCTTGTGAAGTTTAATGCCGACTTCAGGAAGCGTTTGAAGCGCGCAGGCTACCTGCGCCGCGACCCGCGCGAAACAGAGCGGAAAAAATTTGGCCTCAAAAAAGCGCGCCGCGCTCCTCAATGGGCGAAAAGATAGAATGAAGAGATACCATTACTTGAGGCTTATAAAATAGAGGGTGTTTCGAGCAAGGTAATATACTATATCTCTTGATTCGTCATAGGAAAGATGTGTCGCTTGGATGTTGTCGACAAGGGTTGCCGTATTTCTTTCCCCTCTCCCGTCGAGTTCGGTGACTTTGATGGAATTTTGATCGGAGAATAGAACATGCTCGTTGTCTTTTGTAAGCCAAAGAGCATCAAAAATTGGCAAAGATTTTGCGGGGAGAAGAGACACGCTCTCTCCGACGTCGTGGAACGGCTGTACGTGAACATCGCGAAGCCAGCGGATTATCAAAGAATCTTTGGTAGCGATGAGAAGTCTTTTTTTATCTGATGAAACAAGGGCGGAAATTACTTCGTCGGCAAGTTTTTGGACATTGGGAATTTTTTCGTTGAGGTTGAGAAGATAGAGATTTTTGTCAATCATAAGGAGGAGAAGTCCTGTGTCAATAAAAGAGACACTGCTTACAGGCGTAATCTGCGCTGGAGCAGCGAATGAGACTTGTTGAACCTCTAAGGTTCTTTGATCAAGAAGATGTATTGTTGCAAGAAACGAAGAAACATACAGAATTTTGCTTGCTTCGGTGGGAGCGTAAAGAAGAACATCATAGGCAAGGGGAGAGGACATTTGTTTTGTTTCAAGATCATAGAGAAAGAGGTACGAGGGAAGAGTACCAAAATTTTTGTCGAAAACCGTGAAAAAAATCTTTGAATTCCCGTCCTTTGACCATTGAAGATTATCAATTTTGGCCGCAGGAAGATTTTTTGCGTAGACGGCAAATTCATTTGAGTTGTGAATGAGTTGCGTAAGATCGATGGCTTCAGGATTTTGATCTTGAAGATTAATGGCCATCCATTCGGGGAAAGCGCGACTATTTTTTTCTCCGTTTGCTTTTGCGAGAGGGGCAAGCGCGACCAAAAGTAATGTCTCATCTTGATTCCATAGGATTGACGAAACCCGATAATTCAAGAATTGATTCGAAGCTTTTAAGATCAGACGAGATTCTTTCGACTCGCCGCCCGCTTCGCCGAGGCTCCCGTGAGGCGAGACGGTAAGGTACATTTCCGGCGTGTCGCTTGTTTTCACAAAGACAAGTTTATTTTTTGATGGAGAGAGCGAAAAATTTTCCGCGTATTGGAAGATGACGCTTGGGGTATACTGATTCTTGAACAAGAGGATATTTTTCAATTCAGTGACAAGTCGGGGGCTTACAGAAAGATTTTTTCCCCATGTAACATAGCCTTCCTTTTTTATTTCGATGTGATATGCGCGGGGCAGAAGATTGCTCACAAAGATGTTTTGAAATAGAACATTACTTCTTTTTCTCAATTTGCCATTGAGGTAAAGGTCCGCGGGCGCTGGCCGCGGCTCAAGATAGAGAGCGCCTGTTTCTACGATCCGCGCGTGCGCAAAGTCGATTCGGTATCCTTGGGAATATGCGATAATGACGGGAGTTACAACGACAAAAAGCGCCATGAAAAAAGAAAACAAAAAAGTTCGTGTGGTGCGCTTCATGCCGCCAGTATAGCGCATGTGCGGCATTATTGTAAGTTTTTCGTCTTTCTAGTATTCTAGTCTTATACAAGATGTACTATTGCAGTTTTTGCGATTTTTCCATATGAGTACCCGATTAATTATACATGGCGGCAAGGAAATTGCCGGGACTATCGATGTGCGCGGGTCAAAAAATGCCGCGTTGCCCATTATTGCCTCGACTGTCTTGACGGAAGAACCATGCAGGATCTCGAATGTTCCGAGAGTTTTAGATGTGGAAAGAATGCTTTCCATTTTGGAGCGCATGGGGGGAATTATCAAGCAGGAGGGAAATCACACAGTTACGATTCAAAATAAAAATTTGGATCTTGAGGCGCTGAAGTCTGACACCGTGAAACAGCTGCGGGCGTCTATTTTGTTTCTAGGGCCGCTCCTTCGGCGATTCGGCAAGGTTTGCATGCGTTATCCCGGCGGATGCAAGATCGGCGCGCGATCCATTGATACTCATCTTACGGCGCTCCGCGATCTTGGCGGTGATGTGTACTTGGGGCGAAAATATTTTTCCGTTGAGTTTGGGGAGAAAGCATCTTTTCCCAACGCCCTCATATTGAAAGAGTTTAGCGTAACAGCTACCGAGAATGTAATGATGTTTTTAAGTTCTGTCCCAAAGACTACATTCCTGAAGATCGCGGCCTCGGAGCCGCATATTCAGGATCTTGCGAAATTTCTTTCCAAGATGGGGGCAACAATTCGCGGCGCGGGCACTTCGAACGTCGTCATAAAGGGCAGAGAAAAGCTCTCGGGCGCTTCGCATAGAATTGTTCCAGATTATATCGAAGCAGGCACGTTTTTGCTTCTCGCGCTTTGCGCGCGCGGAAATGTTCGCATCAAAAATGCTCCAGTTTCTCAACTTGATTTGGTTCTCAAGACTTTGATTGCCAATGGGGCGCATATAAATCTTAATGAACGTGAAAGTGTGATTGAGACGAGAGGAGGGATTGAAGATAGAGGTTTTGGGAAGATTCAGATACTTCCCCACCCCGGGATTCCGACTGATCTTCAATCCGCGTTTGGAGTACTTGCGACGCAAACGAAAGGTTCAACGCTGATTCACGAACCTCTTTACGAAGATCGTTTTCATGCCTTGAGGGAACTTACAAAAATGGGCGCGAGTGTTAAGATTTTGGATCCTCACAGGGCCATGGTTACTGGCCCCTCAAAACTTAAGGGAGTGGATGGGGTCGTGATTCAGGATCTGCGGGGTGGGGCCGCGCTTGTTATTGCCGCGCTTATCGCGCGCGGCACGACTGTACTCTCCAATGCGAAAGAGGTAGAGAGAGGATATGAAGATCTTGCGGGACGTTTGAGAGCATTGGGAGCGGATATCGAGAGAGTCGCATGATAAAATTTTTCTTGCCCTTCTGGGTAAAATTGCCATGTTTTCTCCTCATAAAATCGGCATAGATCTCGGCACCTCAAATTCGCTTGTCTATGTGCCAAAAAAAGGGATCGTGATCAATGAGCCCTCTTTTGTTGCAATTTCCGCTGAAGACAACTCGGTGCTTGCGGTTGGCAACGCGGCGAAAGAAATGCTTGGCCGCACGCCCGGCACGATTATCGCGCACAGGCCTTTGCGGGATGGCGTTATAGCGGATTATAAAGTGACCGAGGCGTTGCTTCATTATGTGATGAATAAAGTCAGCGGGAGAGTGCGACTCCTCAAGCCAGAGGTGATGGTTTCGGTTCCCGCGGGGATCACTTCCACGGAACGTCGGGCTGTGATCGAAGCGAGTTTGAGGGCAGGGGCAAGGGCAGCGTATATTGTGAAAGCGCCGATACTCGCAGCAATCGGGGCGGGTATTCCGATTAATTCGCCGATGGGCCATATGATTGTTGATATCGGGGGCGGAACAACGGAAGTCGCCGTCATTTCCCTTGGGGGCATTGTGTGTGTAAGCTCGGCTCGCGTGGGAGGGGACAAGATTGACGCGGCAATTGCCTCACACATCAAAGATAGGCATAATCTCGCCATTGGAGATCATACGGCGGAGGAGATTAAGAAGACCATCGGAAGCGCGCTTCCTTTGAAGGATGAAGAGGAATATACGCTCAAAGGCAGAGATTTATTGACCGGTCTTCCTCGCCATATAACCGTCAAAACAAATGAGATCACCGAAGCGATGAGCGGTGTATTGCGGACGGTCGTACAGACCGTGAAAGCAGTTCTTCGGGAAACGCCTCCGGAGCTTGCGGCAGACATTATGGACAAGGGGATGATTCTTACGGGAGGAATTGCGCTTCTTCGGAATCTCGACACATTGCTTTCCGAAGCAACCGGAGTCCCTGCGTACATCGCGGAAGATCCGCTTCTGTGCGTGGCGAAGGGCACGGGAGTCGCGTTGGAGAACCTCGAGGTGTATAAGAGGAGTATAATGTCGAAGAAGTAGATATACTGAAACGCGCAAGTCTTAAAGGTATAGGCGAGGAAAACTCCTCGCTTTTTGTTATGTAATGCGTAGGTTGCGCATGCACATATTGTGGCCGCATATTACTTATGGGTATGCTATATGATATATTATTCATATGGTAACAAAGACCACGATCGTAATCTATGTTACTCTCAAGAAAATAAAGTGGAAAGCAAAAAAGTGAAATGAATAAAAGGGCAAGGAAAACTCTAATAAGGCGACCCCTTAAAACCAAAAGCATGCGAGCGGCAATAATACAACTTGCTGGTGCGGGTTCTTTTGTGTTGGATTATTATGCAGACATTTTATTGGGCTATACTGCAGCAAGGTTTTTGCGCCGACT
>JACOUK010000038.1 GCA_016177905.1 Candidatus Spechtiibacteriota bacterium
ACTGCCACCGGCGGAAATGTTTGCGGGATGTCAATCAAGAGCGCTTCGATAAAACTTTTGTAGCGTAACGAGTTATAGGTGAGAAAATATGCCACCGGTATTGCGAAAAACGCGGTAATACCGACCACAACAATGGCAGAAGCAAAACTGATGAAGAAAGCGGCCCAAAATCTTCCGTCATGAAGAACTGCCGATGCCGCGCCAAACTTTACAAAGAATGTAACAAAAAGAAAAATGTATGGGACAACGAACCACACAATCCAACTCCACGATGATGTCTTGATAAGAAAATTGGCTTTGTCTTTTATGAGTTTACTCACGAATTAATTTTACCATTTCCCAACTGGCGGTGGGGGTGAGATTCGAACTCACGAGGGTGTTTAGCCCTAGCAGTTTTCAAGACTGTCGCCTTAAACCACTCGGCCACCCCACCATATGTAGTTTTTTCATCTCCTTTATGCTAGGTCTTATTATCCCAACTTGCAATACTTGCTGCCAACCTAACCAAAAACCGTCTCGTTTGCTGAGGCGGCTCATGTGAATAATGAATCAAAAGTTACCGCGAGCGTGCTCCACCCAAAATTTTTGACGCGCATGCCCTTGCCTGTGAATGGCTGGTAAAATTCTCTAAAACCTTCGCGTTCAACCATAGTAACGGTGCGCTCCGCGAGTTCTCGCGCTTCATTTGTAAATCCGTGACGCAAAAGCCCAATAACCAAATACCAATTTGTATTAACCCATGTAGGACCGCGCCATAAAAGTTTTTCTCTGTAGTCCGCGTCAAATACTTGCTCGTCTCGCGCGACTGAAGGAATTGGATACGGCGTCCAGAATTTATTGGGGTCGCGAAGCGCATTCACAATAGATTCCGCGCGCCCGTGGGGTAAACGAGGAAGCAGTAGCGGAAAAAGATTTGAAACAGTCATCACCTTGATAAACGAATTATCCTTGGCAAGTGACCAAAACGTACGAGATTTTTCGTCCCAGCACTTTTGAATAATGGCGTCCTCGACGCGCTTCGCGTATCCCTGAAGCTCCATTTTTTCATCTTGTGATTCGGCTAACGTCGAGAGAACATACATGCCATCAACCCATATCGAGTTAAACATAAGGTCCTCAACGTCCACCCTGCTTTGAGAAACGCGCGCGATGTCCCAACCCATCAGGCGATACTTCGCCTCTGTTAGAGACAGAAAGAAAAAGTAAGCAGCCATGTTAAAAAGTCTTCCGGTCGTCCCCCATCCTTGTAGCCGAGGATAGAAACGATCATACTCCGGGGTCGCATCACGACCCGTTTCTGTCGGAATGAAATTTGAAATTAAACCATCGCGATCCGGATCTTGAAACTCAATGAAGTAAAGGAAAAATTTCTTGACTTTTCCAAACACCTCGCGCGTAAAATCTGGATCTTGGATCGCCAAAAGCGCCCTTGCCAGCACCGGCGGTTGGGTATGCGAGCTGTGATGCTTCCAGTGAGGATAGAAGAACCGCTCGGCCGCAAGGGGACTTTGGGCTCTCTTTGATACATATTGGATATGCGGAATAAATCCGTTCTCCTGCTGAAACGTAAAAAGCCGGCGGATCTCATTTTTTGCGGCATCCTTTAACTCCAAACGAGACAGAGCGATCGCGTGGAAGCAAGAATCCCAAAGCCACTGATGGGGATAACGCGGCCAACTTGGGCACACATACTTGCCCCCTGTTGCCGCAAGGTTTTTTAAAAGAACTTCCCTTGCGTTATTTTTTACCGAATCCGGCACAAAAATATTCATATGCATCACCTCGTCTCGCATCCTACGTAATTCTCATTATACTATCTTCCATCATACCATACATTTTTTATAGGCCCTGTCTAACAAATCTCCCTTTTTAAGCAACCGATTTGTATCTTGCGTGGCGTGTGCAGAAAAGATAAGATACACGTAACCGCCTATGATTTTTTCACACGACCTTTTTTTTATTTTTTCACTCTGGCTCTCCACTTTCGTTATGGGCTGGATAAGCTGGCCTATCGCCTCTTTCTTTTTTGGCGCGCTTTCTGATCGAGGCTATACAATTTCAAAACTTTTCGGATGGGTAGCGGTGAGCTACCTCGTTTTTGTTCTGGCAACTCTGAAAATTGTTCCTCTCGCGCTTTGGAGTCTCATCCTCGTCGTCTTTGTGTGGGCGCTCATAAACTTCTTCATCGAGAAAGAAAAAAAGTGCATAAGAAAAAATATATTGGACTTGCGCCAAATCCTTTTGATCGAGCTCTTCTTTCTTTTGATTATGGGGTTCTTCGCGTATATTCGAGCTCATTCGCCGGAAATTTACAGCATCGAACGATTTATGGATTTTGGATTCTTGAAATCTCTTTTTAACGCGCGCGCCTTGCCCATTTCCGACATGTGGATGCTCGGCGAAAAAATAAACTACTACTATTTCGGGCACTTCATGGGCTATGTTCTTTTGTCAGTAAGCCGCATACCGCCCATTTCCGGATTTTTTGTCCTTATTGTCTGGATGTTTGCAGTCCTCTCTCTCAATATCTATAGACTTGCTCGCGACTTGACCGCTCTTCTTCCCTTGCCAGTTCTTACTCCGATTGCAAAAAAACTTATCCTCGCAAGCGCGGGGATTATAAGTTCCGGAATTGTGCTTTTCGCCGGCACATTGCATACAAGTTTCTGGCTTTTCAAATACGGCAAGTACGCGCTTTTTCACGCGCCTCTCCCCAGCTTCTGGTATCCGGATCCAACAAGGATAATCCCGGGCACCATTACCGAAATGCCGATATACATTTTTCTCGTCGCCGACCTCCACCCGCATGTCTGGGGATTGCTCATTGGAATCCTCGCGCTTCTTCTGCTCTTCCTCGTGTTCCATGATTCCACTGCTACGCTGAATTGGAAAAATAAATATCTCTGGCTTCTCGGAACGCTCCTTGGGCTCTCATATATCACAAACTCTTGGGACGCTCTTACGCTAGGATCTCTCACGATTTTCGCCGTATGGATAAAATGGCATGCATTCTCAAAATTAAAACTCGCGATCCTCGGCATTGCTCTGGCCCTTGGCGCGTATATCGTCGGCCTCCCATGGAGCTTGTTTCAAAATCTCCCTATCGAGGGCATAGGTCTCGTGCGCGCACACTCTCCCCTTTTGCCGTGGCTTTCATTCTGGGGATTGTACCTTGCGCTTTGCGCTCTTTTCCTTGGAATACTTTGGATGCTTTTTAGAAAAACTCAAAAAAAATCTTTTGCAGTGTTCCGTCCGTACCGTTTTCATCTGATTATTATCGCAAGCGCGATGCTCTTTCTTGCTCTTATGGAAATTTTCTACGTAAAAGATATTCTGGCGCACGGAGAATGGTTCCGCGCAAATACTGTTTTTAAGATTACAACCGAACTTTGGCTTTGGCTTGGAGCAATTTCCGGATCAATCGCAGTCTGGTCTGTTCTCGCGCTCCAAAAGTTAAAAAACAAAATGTTGCTGGCCCTGTTTCTCTTTTTTCTTTTCCTTGGCCCGGCGATCTATCCCGCCAAAGCAATTTTTCAGGCCCAAATTTCAGGTAAAAAACTAACTTCGTTCGGGACTGGACTCAATTGGTGGGAAAAACGATTCCCTTCCGACTTTGAGGCATATCAATTTCTTTCCAAAATTCAGGATGCGCTTCCCGCAAACGACAAAATAAGAAATATTGTGGAGGCGGAAGGAGAAAGTTACACCGATGTTTCCCGATTTTCGGTGTTTCTTGGCTGGCCTACGATTATCGGATGGCCGGTGCACGAATGGACATGGAGAGGGACATATGACAACGTGGGTAAGAGAAGAGAAGAGGTAAGAGAAATATATACTGGCAAAGATACAGAAAAATCGCGAGAGATCCTTCAAAAATATCGCATCGATTACATCATTGCGGGAGAACTGGAAGGCCAAAGATACGGAAGCGAGATCAAAAAAGAAAAACTGAAAAAACTCGGAAACGCCGTATTTGATAACGGCACAACATTCATTATCAAAAGAGCGCGATAAAATCCCAGATGTTAAAAATTACAAACTCACTGCGCCCGGCTCGACAGCTTCGGCGCTCACGGTGACAATCATCATCATGGGGCTAGCGGAAACTGGATCTAGCACGGGTTTATCTTTCCCCGCGTCAAAAACACCATCGCCGTCATCGACGTGGAGCATGGCGTAGAGTGTCTCTCCGTCTCGTGTCATGCGTGAAAGTAGAATCGCTGATAGGTTGTGCGTTTCTCCCGCTGGCAGTACGGCGCTTGCGCCCAAAATCCCGCCGGGGGCGCCGGCAACATCCTCATGCACCACCACGAAACCCGGCTTCTCGAGACGCACAACCGCAACTGTGAGGGTTTTCGACGGAGCCTGCTCTGCGACATAGATTGCGTTCGCGCCGATAATGAGACCGGTGGAGCCAGAAGAGCTAGGAGGTATACCAGATTCTTCAAGGCGAACGCGCAAAAAGAGCGCAACACCCGCAATAAGTACAGTGATAACCACAAATATGACAAACTCTTTCCTGCTCATATTTATAACACAACCCCCGCGTACAGGGGTTGTGGTTCTGTTATTTTAATTGAGCTTCTTACTCAACCCAAAAGATAAAGGTAAAGAGTTTCTGACCGTTGCCCAAGTCGCGCTCATAGAGCGCAGGGCGACCATTGCTGTCTTTGCGGACCACTTTGCCCGCGTCATCCGCCTCGGCCGCGTTGCTGTTTCCGCGCGCTTGAGAAACCGTCTGGCCAACGGTCGTCACACTGTCGAGGTGAGCGTAAATCAAACCAAGCTGGTCATAATCATGGATGTTCGGGTGCAAATTACTAGGCTGATTAGCGCGTGTGCCATCCGGATCATTCGTGTAGTCCATGCATGTGCCGAGGTTTGTGTTGGTGAAATTCGTATCCTGATGGTCTAGTCCGAATGTATGTCCAACTTCTTGGCACATGACGAACTGACGCCAGGAGGGAGTGTTGTATGTTACGGTATTAAAGTACGTATCATTCAACTTGACCGTTCCTTGCGTTATGTGACTGCCGCTAACCCATATGGAAGCCATGCCCAGCCACCCATTGAAACCATACTTTTTGTTACAAACCTCTACCTGCCCGCTTTTGGCCGGACAATTTCCTTTGGACCCGCTGGAGCCGGCAACGATAGTAGTATCTAACTCCGAAGATACGCTCCAGTCACTCGATGCTACAGCAAGGTGGCTATCCCAGACCGTTGAAACGTTGTCGCCAAGCTTCAGCGTGAAGGGGTTCGCGGTCCGCGCCCAATGATAACCGCCCCACGAATGAGTCGCGTACGCGACTGTAGCGAATGCGCCGGCGGACAGCAAAACCACTACCGCCACAAACTTACCTAAACGACGAAATGAAGTAATCATATTTTTAAGTCTACTAGACCGCCTCCAGCATGTCAACCTTCATCGCTGTTGATAACTTTTGCGTTCGCGAGCACCACCTTCCTTGGCGCTCTATTTCCCAACTGGCGGAGAGGGTGGGATTCGAACCCACGGACCTTTTAAGGGGTCAACACATTAGCAGCGTGTCGCTTTAGACCACTCAGCCACCTCTCCAAATCCAAAACTAGCTCAATTGTAGCACCAGGCTTGAGATTGCTCAATGTCTATGGTATTCTGTGGCCGATGGGGGGACAAAGCAAAAATATCATAGACTTGCGAGGAGCGAAGAATTTCGGCGCGCGAATGCAAGAGAAACAACAGACAGTTTTGCCGCCGCAGAAAAAAGAAACCACACCTGAAGAGCAAAGTTCAAAAACGGCAAAACCCTTGCGCTTGAAACTCCTTGTTCTCGGGTCGCTGGCGATTCTCGATATCGCGTTCGTCTCTTATTTTGTACTCGCGCAAAATTACCTCGCCTCTCTTCTCTTTTTCCTTATAGGCACGACACTCGCGCTCATGCTGATTCTCAAACCGAAAAACGGAAAGTTGGAAACGCAAAAAAGCAGAAAAGGCGAGGAAGAGACATTGCTGGATATTTTTGTGAAATTTATCGGATTATAAACGCGCCCATAGCTTAGCGGATAAAGCGTGAGATTGCGGATCTCAAGACCGGAGGTTCGAGTCCTCCTGGGGACACAAGCGTTCGGGGGGTCATCCGACCCCCCGCCCAGTCGCATGACTGGGCGATTCCTCGTGGGCGCACCAGATAAATTAAATAGTCCTCCGATGGCCATCGGAGGACTATTTAAT
>JACOUK010000039.1 GCA_016177905.1 Candidatus Spechtiibacteriota bacterium
CCTTGCCGCGTACGCTGGCGTCGAGCTTCTGCAAAATGAAAGAAACAGTAAGGCTTGGGCTTTCGCGCTTGGGGTAACTCTTGCGTTTTCGACACATGTGCGGCCCATCGCGTACTATCTTATTTTTCCAACACTTACGGGATTCTTTCTCATCTTTCTTTTCCGCAAGTTTCCGTGGAAAAAAATCTTCATCACTCTCGCGCTTATTGCCACTCCATGGGTTATTCTTATCGGAGGCTGGCACATCCGCAATTTTTCAATCACCAAAAGTTTCACATTCTCTCACATCCAGGGAATAAATCTTTTTGATTATAAAGCTCCGGACATTATCGCGCGAAGAGATGGCATCACATACGATGAGGCTCGCCAAAAATTGCACGAAGCTCTCCCGCCGATGGAAGGATGGAGCGAAGCGAAAAAACTTGATTTCTACGCGAAACAGGGATTCTCCATAATCACCCAGCACCCGCTGTTGTTTCTGGAAGATCAAATATATGGAATCGCAAAAATGATGCTCCTTCCGCATGTAAGCGCCCTGTTTCGCTTTTTTGATATCCCCTACGAATCGGAAAGTTACATCCTGCTCGATCTTACCAAACTCCCCATCAATGAATACGTCCAGAAATGGGTATATGGACGTCCCCTCCAATTTACTCTTTTTCTTGTTGCGGAAATATATCTTCTCATTCTCTATGCGAGCGTTTGTATCGCGATATGGAAAATCTTTACGTCCAAACAAATAAAAAAACTTGCGTACATTTGGATTTTGGGGCTTCTCTTTTACTTTCTCCTCTTTTCTGAAGCATCTCCAAGATTTCGAGTGCCCATCATGCCATACCTTGCGATATTGGGAGCAGTTGGCATATATTCTATTTACAAATCCCGCGCTCTTCCTATAGAATCTATAGAACTACGAGACGATACAAAAAACATTATCCATGAGCGAACCGCTTAAGCTAAAAAAACTCATCTTGCTCGCTGGCGACATCGGCATGCTTCTTCTTTCTCTGCCCCTCACACTTCTTATCGCCTTTCAGGGGCGGTTTAACCGCCAGATCCTCATGGACCACCTTTTGCCGTTTCTTTTTATTTATGGCTTTCTCCTCGTTCTCTTTTATGTCAACAATATGTACGATATGAAGGCTTTTAAATCAACGACTTCGCTTGCCGCGTCAATTGTTATTATTCATGGCCTTGGGGTTCTCGCGGGCATCGTTTTTTTCTACCTTCTCACGGACCCCGCAATAACCCCTAAAACAAATCTCGCCCTCAATATGGTCGCCGCAAGTTTTCTCATCTGGGGCTGGCGCGCGTTTTTCCAACGGTTCCTCACAAGTCATCTCTCCGTTCGGGTCGCAATCGCCGGAATGAACGAACACGCGAAAGAGCTTGCGGATATCATTACCAAACGCCCTTATATGGGATACAAACTTGTTGCCTGCATTCCAAGCGAACCTCTCTTTGGGCATACATTTGAAGGAGATGTAAAAACGATATTTACCGACAAACATCTCGTCGAAAATTTAAAAAAAGAAAATATCGGCACCATTATCATGACCGAGAACCCCCATCTCAACCCCGTAATTGCGCAGGCATTCTATGAATGCATCCCCCACAGAATCCAGTTTCTTGATCTTGCCCAAAGCTACGAACTGCTCACCGGACGAATTCCAATTTCCTATATCAACCAAACGTGGTTTTTGGAAAATATCAACGAAAAAACAAAACAACTATACGACAGCGTGAAGCGCGTATTCGATATCTTTGCTTCAATCTCTATACTTTGCGCTTCTCTGCCTCTTTGGCCTTTTATCGCGTTTTTTATTAAATGGGGAAGCGCGGGCCCTGTGTTCTACTCGCAGGAAAGAGTCGGAGCAAACCAAAAGCGCTTTCAGCTCCTGAAATTTCGATCCATGATCCATAATGCCGAGCGCGGAGTGCCTCTGTGGGCTAAAATAAATGACCCAAGAGTGACCCGCATTGGGAAATTGCTGCGGCGCACGCATCTCGACGAACTTCCTCAAATGATCAATGTCTTCAAGGGCGAAATATCGTTTGTAGGACCCCGGCCTGAAAGAAAAGAGTTCGTGGACGTTCTCGAAAAACAAATTCCCCATTATAATATCCGCCATATCATAAAGCCCGGATTCACCGGCTGGGCGCAAGTGAATTTCCGCTACGCCCGCACCCCGATGGACACGTACGAAAAATTTCAATACGACCTCTTTTACTTAAAAAACAGATCTCTCATTCTCGATCTTTCTATAATCCTTAAAACTCTCCGCCTCTTTTTAAAGAATGAATAAGAATTGTATAGAAGCTATGCTATAAACTCTTTTTGCTCATCAAGGGGGAGTCTATCTTTTTTGATAGGGGGGTTGTAAGGTCGCCCTCTTGCGCAGAGCAAAAAGAGTTTATAGCATAGCTTTATTTATATGAGTAAAACCTCTGAAATCAAAATAGGCGACAAAATCATCGGCGCGAAAAATCCTGTCTATATCATCGCGGAAATTGGATTAAATCATCAGGGTGATCCGTTACTCGCGAAAAAATTGATTGATATCGCGGCCGAAGCGAAATGCGACTGCGTGAAATTCCAAAAAAGAACTCTCTCAAAAGTCTATACAAAAGAAGCGCTTGAAAAACCGGAAGAACAGGAGCATGGCATCGAATATGTCATACGGCATCTTGAAAAAACAGAATTATCAGAAGATCACATGCGCGATCTCTACGACTACACAAAGACAAAAGGTATTGATTTTATGTGCAGTCCTTGGGACGAAGAAAGCGTGCGGTTCTTGGCAAGCCTGCCGGTTTTGGCATACAAAATCGCGTCCGCCGATATGACGAACGTCCGGCTTATTGAAACAATTTCTCGCCTCCATAAGCCGATGTTCATTTCGACCGGAATGTCGTTCGTTTCGGAAATCACGGAACTTGTCAAATTTCTTCGCAACATCAAGGCGGAATTTATTTTACTCCATTGTAACAGCACTTATCCCGCTCCTTATTACGATATCAATCTCCGGTTTCTTAAGACAATGCAGGAAAAATTTCAGTGCATTGTCGGATACTCCGGTCATGAACGAGGCACGGAAGTAGCGCTTGCGGCAGTGGCGATGGGGGCAAAAGTTATCGAAAAACATCTTACGCTTGATAGAAACTTGCCCGGTCCCGACCACAAAGCGAGCCTTGAACCGGACGAACTTAAAAATCTCGTGCGGCAGATTCGCATTGTAGAAACCGCGCTTGGGGAACCTGTTCGCTATCCATCGCGAGGAGAATATCTGAACCGCGAAACTCTTTCAAAAAGCATTGTTGCGGCAAAAAACTTGAAAAAGGGTCAAGTCTTAAAAGCCAAAGATATTGAAATCAAAAGTCCGGGCAAAGGAGTGAGCCCTCTCAAACTCAATTATTTTATCGGCAAAAAATTGACCAGGCGTAACATCAGCGAAGATCAATACATCCTCGAATCCGATATTCGCGTAACATCGCGGGAAACTCCAAGAAAACTTCGAGCGTCGCATCGTTGGGGAGTCGTCGCGCGAATGAGCGACATCGATGAAATGGTCCGCTGCAACTCCGCTTTTATTGAAATCCACCTTGCGGACACGGATATTAATCTTGATAAAACGTACACAAAAACATACGATCGAGACCTCACCGTTCACGGGCCCGAATACGACAGAGATCTCTTGATGGATCTTTCGAGTCTCGACGAAGATACGCGGACAAAATCCATCGCGTTCTTCAACAAAGCC
>JACOUK010000046.1 GCA_016177905.1 Candidatus Spechtiibacteriota bacterium
GAAAATTCTGCGCAGGAGGAGGTTTGCGAAAAATTGAAAAGAGATCTCCAGCTTTTAACTTCAAAACGCGGGATTTTCGTTTTAAACATCAACGAGAGGGGGCTTGCCCCCGCGGGGGCAAGCCCCCAATTCCAAAAGTTTTTAAATTCATTCAGCTTCCCTTCCATAATCTTGAGCGCGAGAGAAGAGTTGGACAGCGCGGAGTTTGGAGACGAAGAGCGTAAAGAAGTAGGCCTTGGCCCCGCGAAACTCCCCGAACTTATTCGTCTTGCCTACGAAACGCTCGGACTGATCACATTTTTCACTACCGGCGAGGATGAAACGCGCGCGTGGACCATAAAAAAAGGAACTCTTGCGCCTCAAGCAGCCGGGGTTATTCATACAGATTTTGAAAAAAAGTTTATCTGCGCCGATGTCATTTTTTGGAGTGCTTTATTGGAAGCGGGAAGCTGGTCTGAAGCAAAAACCAAAGGCATGGTGCAGACAGTCGGAAAAGAATATGATATAAAGGATGGCGACGTGATTGAGGTGAAGCACGGAGCGTAAAGGCCGCCTTTGCTAAAACTTTGGCGAGCCAAGGAGGGTGAGATGGCACTTTCACAAATCGCATGGATGGATGGCAAGATTATTCCCCTGGAAGAAGCTGCCATCAATATATTCAGTCCAACCGTTCAGTATGGGCATGGCGGATTCGAAGGGATTCGCTTTTATGAAACCGGGGCAGGCCCCGCAGTTTTTCGCATACAAGAGCACTGGGAAAGATTTTTCTCTCATACTGCCCAAGAGCTTGCGATGGAAATTCCTTACTCTGCCGATGATCTTACGGCGGCAGTTATAGGCCTTATCCGCGCAACAGGTATGCGCGAGGGATACATACGGCCAACTATTGTCTACCCTGAACCGGAGCTCGGTCTTCGTTTTCAGCAAAAAAAGGTAAGCGTCGCGATTGTTTTGTCCTCATGGGAGAAGAAACTCGCGCAGGATTCACTCGCCGTGAAGATTTCTCCTGTGATGCGGAATCATCCGGATGCCGTAAATATGCGGGCAAAAGTTACGGGATACTATCAGAATCCGATACGGGCGCTCCGCGATGCTAGTCAAGATGGCTTTGATGAGGCAATACTTCTTGATAGTGAAGGGAATGTTGTTGAAGGATCCGCGGAAAATATTTTTCTCGTACAAAAACTTTGGACTGGGACGAAGGCGCTCTTCACTCCGCGGAAAGGGGCAATTTTGCCCGGGATTACTCGCGGTACTGTAATGGCATTAGCTCGCGCGGAGGGTTATATAGTTAACGATTGTACGTCTTTCAAAGCAAGCAATCTTTTTTTAAGCGATGAGATATTTTTGTGCGGCACTGCCATGGAAATTCTTGCCGTCACAGCAATAGACGGCAATATGATTGGTAATGGAAAGACGGGCGAGGTAACATCTCATATTTCCCAGCTTTATTCGGATGTCATTCATGGAAGAGATGAGCGGTACCTCCATTGGCTTACGCTTGTGAATTCGTAATGTGAAAAACCCCGCAACTGCGGGGTTATTTTTTTCCTTCAAAATCTTCGAGATCAAGAGTTTCGAGAAACTCAAGAACTGGAGTATCGAGGGGAGGGTTTTCTGTTTTTGTTTCTGCCTCGAAAAGTGCCTTGAGAGCCTCTTCTTTTTCCTGCGCTTCCAAGAACATGCCAATGAGGAGGAGAAGGCTATGCGTCCCCTTCCGCCCAAGTTTCCCCGCGTGTTCGACGTAGGGGGCAACCCATCGTCTTTTTTCAACCTCCGCAAGGTACATAATGATTTGATCAGCATATTTCGTGCGCTCGTTTTGTTTGAGAGTTTTTTTCTCATTTAGAAATTTCAAAATCCAGGATCGCGGCATATAGGGGCAAAAATAATTATTTGCCGCAAAGAGCGGGCATATGTACCAAGCCGCAAGATTTAAGAACAGGTGGGTCGCAAAATGCTGAAGAAGTTTTTGCGTGTCTTTATCAAACTCTTGCATGATGAGCGGCATAAATGCCCCTTGGTCAGTGACAAAATTTTGCTTGGCGCTTCGAACTATTATTTGCCCTAAGCACGATGGCTCTATGTTTGCATTTTTCACTTTCATTATGGCAGTAGTCGTTGCCTTTTGATCCATGAGCGGGAAAAAAACAAAAAATATTTTTGCGTCTTCAAAAAAAATTTGAGGGTAGGGAATAGGGCTTGCCATGAAACTTTGAGCGTATTGTAAATGTGCTTTCGTAACAGTAAGCGCGCCCATACGTCACCTCCGCGGTTGAGTAACCGTATTGTGCCACATAACGTGATTTTAAGCAAATTCAGTTTTCCTCAAAAAGAGAATGGCTTGACAGAAAATATCATCTATGCTACATTTTGGGTACGGCTATTTGACAATAGAAAAGGAGGCAGAGCGTAATAGGAGAAAGGCGTTCCGGGAGCAAGGCGCAAACAAATATAAAGAAGGAGAAAAAAATGAAAGCATTGTTGATAACACTTGGCGCGGTTGCCTTGTTGGTTCTGGTGACCGGAGGATGTACTTGGGGGGGCTATAACGGCCTCGTTTCTGCGGACAACGAGGTAGAAAGAACATGGGCAAATGTGCAGTCCGCGTATCAGCAGAGACTTGATACTCTCCCAAAGTTCGCACAAGTGGTACGTGTTTCTACGCAGTTTCAAATCGAGTTGCAGGAAAGATATGTTAAGGCACGCAACAATGTTCCTGTACTAGCTGCCGCGTCTAATGGCGATGCTGCCAAATTTCAGGCTGATGTTGATAAAGACTTCGAACAGATGATGGGCTCCTTCAGGAATTTTCTCAACATAAATGTTGAGGCCACCCCCCAGGCGAAAACAGAACAGTTGACTGAATTGAATTCCCAAATTGAAAGCGTGGAACGCGTGATAAAACACGAGCGGGACGCCTTTAACAAGGCTGTCAAAGACAAAAATGACAAGGTGAGGCGTGCCCCAAGCAGTGTGGTCGCCGGCTGGTTTGGATTCGAAAAGAGCAAGCCTTTTGAGGCCTCAAAAGAAGCCCAGACATCGCCGCAGCTCGATTTAGACCTTGATAAAAAGAAATAGCGCAGAGTCTTTTGTTGATCCGAAGAGGAGGGAGCGTCCCTCCTCTTTTTACAAAGGAGAAAAGGAGGGCAGATGAGGCACACAAATCCTAGAAAAGATAGGGGCCGATCTTACCTCGCGATCATCGCGGGGGCAGTTGCGCTCATTGCGGTTTTGATTGCCGCGAGCTTTATGACGGTTTCTCGCGCGTCTGATCCTCGCAAGGATACGCTTATTGTAGGCACAAGCACCGACTTCCCTCCCTTTGAAAGAAGGTTTGGGGAAGAGGTGAGGGGATTCGATATGGATCTCTGCGGAAAGATAGCCGACGCGCTGGGCCGCAAGATGGCTATACGCGATATGGCATTCGATGCCCTTCTGCCGTCTCTTGGCAGGGGTGCCACAGACAAAAAGCCATTGGTGGATATTGTATGCTCCGCGGTTACAAAGACAAGCGCAAGAGACGAGGTCGCTGATTTCTCAAGCGCATACTTCACTGCCAATCAGGCGGTCCTTACCGCAAAGGGATTGGGACTTTCCTACACGAGCCCCAAAGACTTGACCGGTTTATTCATCGTCTACCAAGAAGGCACGACGAGCCAGGAGTGGTTTGAAAAAAATGTGCGAGAGAAGATCCCGATCAAAGGCCACGCATCCTTTAAGGAAATGCGGCTTGCTCTCCAGCGTCTCGGAAAGGATTTTGACGGGATTATCTTAGATGGGCCGGCAGCTCAAGCATTCGCAAAATCAAACGAAAATCTCGTGGTAGCAGGGACCATACAAACTGGCGAAGAATACGGATTCGCGGTTGCCGAAGGAGATCCCCAGCATATATTGCCCGCCGCAAATGAGGCGCTAAAAAAGATGCGGGAGAGCGGCGAGTACGACGTGCTC
>JACOUK010000047.1 GCA_016177905.1 Candidatus Spechtiibacteriota bacterium
GGGGCTCAGGGCAAGCTTATAAACGCCGGATTCAAAATTCAAAAATTTTTGAGTTCTATCCGCATTTGAGTTTTGACGCGGTGAAAGTCGTGGAGCCGAGCACTCTCGCGCTCTATAAAGATTCGTATCTTGTGCGGAAAGACGGCGACTCGAAAGTGTACGAAGTAAATGGCGATGGCACGCGGCATTGGCTCGATATGACTCCGGAGAAATTCAGCGCGACAGGGAGGGTTTGGGACATGGTATATCTTATCAACGGCGCTGAACTTTCTTGGTATAAAGAAGGAGCGAGCGTGAAATAAAAATGAATGCAACTATAGAATATACAAGATGCTCACGATCGTGAGCATCTTGTATATTTACAAAATATTCTTCATGTGATAAGAAGTGAGTAAATGTACGATGGTTAAGCGAGGTTAGTATGGGTGCGACAGGAGGAACTGGTTGGCAGGGTGATTCTTTATCATATAGGTCGTATCATGATACGCCTAGAAAAGAAACGGATGCGCTTGAAGGATTTTTCGAAGGCATAACGGGTATGCTTGGAGGCATAGCGATTGGCGCTGGAATATTAGGGATTATTGCCTTAGGAATAATGGTATTTGTTCTAGTGCGTTGGTTGTTGGCTCTTTTGCCTTTGTTCTTTTGATTCGCAAATATCAAGAGGAGGGGGTTTGAATGAGTTTCATGGACTTTGATGACGGCTATATATTTGTAGTAGACACGAACCGCTACGCTGGGAACTTCGAAAGGGAAATGTGCGCGTTCATGACTGGCATATTGGGCGCGTCCGGGGTCGGCGCAGGAGAGGCAGCAAAGTTTTTTGAAGATCTCGGCCTTACTTCAAAAGAAGACCAGACACTCAATAATCCGTTTGCGGATCTTGTGGTCCAAATTCCCCGGGATAGCGAGTGTTGTTACAGCCCCTGCTGTGTATGGAGCAACGAGATTCACAGTATTGCCATCTTCTTTCGCGAAAGGCCACCGGGCGAATTGCTTGCCATAATGAAGGAGCGTGCACGACAATTTTGCAAGGGCAATAGGATCGTGATTCATGGCTTCAGGCTGCTGAAGAAGCAAAGTATGTATGTAGAAGAGATTATGTAATGAAAGGAGGCAATCAACAGGGTTGTCGGCGGCTGATAGGCGGAGAAGGCATCTCCGCTTTTTATTTAGCAAAAATTATGGTATCGTATGTTTAATTATGGATGCTTCAATTCCATCAGGAATGAAACAGAATGTGAAACTTGCTCGCTATACCACCTACAAAATCGGCGGACCGGCAAGGTATTTTGTCGCGGCAAAAAGTGAGCAAGAGATAGCAGAGGCAGTGTTATGGGCGGGCAAAGAGGGTGTGCCGTATTTTATTTTGGGCGGAGGAAGCAATATTCTAGTTTCAGACAAAGGATTTGATGGGCTGGTCATAAAAATTAAAAATTTAAAATTTGAAATTAAAAATTTTATCGTTGAAGCCGAAGCAGGAGTTGATTTGCCATTTCTCGTTGCAGAAACAATTAGTCATGGCCTGAAGGGCATAGAGTGGGCTTCCGGGATTCCCGGCACTTTCGGAGGAGCTATTCGCGGAAACGCGGGAGCGTTTGGCGGGGAGATAAAAGACATTCTGGTATCTTGCCGATTTTTAGACGAGAAGGGGAATGTCAGAACATTTTCGAACAAAGAATGCGGTTTTTCTTATAGAAATAGCATTTTTAAACAACATCCGGATTATGTTATTTTGTCGGCAACATTAGCCTTCGAGGAAGGAGACAAAGAAACGCTCAAAAAATTTTCAAAAGATACGATGAGCTACCGAGCCGCGCGTCATCCGTTGGAATACGGCTCTTGCGGAAGCATCTTTAAGGCAATAGATGTGAACGATATCCGGATTTCAAATTTCGAGCACTACCCGCGCTTTCGCACATCTATCAAAGCCGACCCTTTTCCAGTTGTACCCGCCGCGTGCTTTATTGATGAAGCGGGACTCAAAGGGTATCGTATAGGCGGGGCGATGGTGAGCGGGAAGCACCCAAATTTTTTTGTAAATTATAAAAGAGCGCGGGCCGAGGATGTTTTGATGCTCATCAATGTTGCGCGGCATCGCCTCATTGATACGTTTGGGGTAATGACGGAAGAGGAAGTGCAATATGTTGGATTTTAAGGGCTTTCTCTATCCGCCGCAGGCGGATAGTAAGAAAACCTTAACCCGCCATAATTTTTGCGAAGCAAAATTTGGGCGGGTCCAATGTTTTTCCCATGAATTGGATAAATGAAATAAGCAAGAATATAAAGGGGGATGTCGCAATTGATGGCGCGACATTGAAACGTTACAGCGCCGACGCGAGCATTTTTGAGGTGCGGCCGAGTGCAGTGGTTTTTCCCAAAGACTCCCAGGATGTGAAAAATTTGGTGAAGTTTGTGAGTGAGCACAAAGTAGAAGGCCCAAAGCTTTCTCTGACCGCCCGCTCGGGCGGCACAGATATGACAGGCGGGCCACTTTCGGAATCTATCGTTGTGGAGTTTGATAAATATTTTAACAAGATAATAGACCTCACCCCCGCCTCCCCTTTCGTTACTAAGGAGAGGGAGCAGGGGGGGGAGGCAGGCGGCTTTGCAGTTGTACAGCCAGGCGTTTACTATCGCGATTTTGAGAAAGAAACTCTCAAATACGGCCTCATTCTCCCAAGCTATCCGGCATCGAAGTCCATATGCGCGCTTGGAGGAATGGTTGCAAATAATTCGGGAGGTGAAAAGTCGCTTCTCTACGGCCAGACAAACCGGTATGTCCGACAGCTCAAAGTCGTGCTGTCTGACGGGAATGAATACCAATTTCAAAAACTTGGGGTTCTCGAACTTCAAAAGAAAAAAGCGCAAGGAGATTTTGAAGGACAGATATATCGCAAGATCTATGAATTGTGCGAAGATAATTTCGACCTGATTCAAGCGGCAAAACCAAAGGTCTCCAAGAATTCATCCGGATATTATCTTTGGAATGTATGGGACAGGAAATATTTTGACTTGACCCAGCTTTTTGCGGGGTCCCAGGGGACGCTTGGGATAATCACGGATCACCGCCGATGATGCGGAAGATATGAAAGAGCGTCTCAAGGCGCTCCAGAGCGCGTTAGAAAGCGCGCGCTTCGTCTCTCTAGTTATGAGATCAGAAAAAGACGGGGAAAAGTATTGGGTGATGCGGCGGGAGAGCTTCAATCTTCTTCGCGGGCGTGTGAAAAATAAAAAAGCTGCGCCATTTATCGATGATATTATCGTGCCGCCCGCAACGCTTCCCGAATTTCTTCCTCGGTTGTATGATATTGTGAAGGCCTATGGTATCGAACCAACCCTTGCGGGACACGCGGGTTCTGGGAATTTTCATCTCATTCCACTGACGGATCTGTCAAGAGAAGAAGAGAGGAAAAAAATACCGGAAGTGCTTGAGAAAGTGATTGGTCTTATTTTGGAATACGGCGGCTCCATAACCGCGGAGCATAATGACGGGTTGATTCGAAGTTCGTATCTTCTGAAAATGTACGGGAGCGAAATGTATAAACTTTTTGAAAGGGTCAAGGAAATTTTTGACCCCCAAAATATTTTTAATCCGGGCAAAAAGGTCGGGGCGAGTTTGGAATACGCGATGAACCATATCAAAACAACTCCCTAAAAGGAGAAAAGCCATGAAGATATTTTTAGCGGCCGATCACGCGGGGTTTTATCTTAAAGAGAAAATCAAAGAGTGGTTCGAGGAGTGGGGCTATGAGCAGGAAGATATGGGTGCTTTTTCGTATGACGCAGAGGATGATTACCCCGATTTTATAAGGCCGGTGGCAGAAAAAGTTGCCGAAGACCCAGAGAATAATCGAGGCATTGTGCTTGGGGGTTCCGGCCAAGGCGAGGCAATGGTTTGTAACCGTTACAAGGGAATACGAGCGACAGTGTATGCGGCGCGCAAGCTTGACTTGGAGCTTGTAAAGCTCATGCGAGAGCATAATGACTCCAACGTCCTTTCCCTCGGCGCGCGCTTTGTGCCGGAAGAAGACGCGAAGAAGGTTGTGAAAATCTGGCTCGAAACTCCATTCCCTGGAGAGGAGCGGCACAAACGGCGCATTGCCAAGATTGACGCCTAGCTTGCGAGTTTTGTCGAGAGTCGTATGAAAATCCTACGATTTATCGTAGGATTTTTTGTTTGCTTGTTGTATACTGAATGTATGTCAGTTGAAATAATTCCCGCTATCATCGCAAAAAACTTCAAGGAACTTACAGACAAAGTTCAGTTGGTGGAATCCTATGCTGATTGGGTTCAGCTTGACATTATGGACGGAAAATTTGTGCCAAATAGAACATGGCGCAAGCCCAAAGATTTGCAAACATTTAATCCGAGAGTTTTTCTCGAGGCGCACCTGATGATTTTGAATCCGGAAAAACATGCCAAAGAGTGGATCTTGGCGGGAGTAAAGCGGATTATTTTTCATATTGA
>JACOUK010000048.1 GCA_016177905.1 Candidatus Spechtiibacteriota bacterium
GCATTGCGACCATTCCTATTGCGCTCGCAGCAACGCTTTTGGGTTGGCAGATAATACGGCAGGCGCGCCAAGAGCTCAAAACACAGTCATAAAACCTCTCCGCAGTTCTGGGGGGGTTTTATAATAACCTCTCCACATCCCGAAATGTTATCAAAATCATAAGAATGATAAGCACCATAAAGCCGATGCTATGCGCCATTTTTTCATATCTCTGCTTCACCGGCGACCCTTTTATTTTCTCAATCGCGAGAAACAGAAGCCGCCCTCCATCGAGCGCCGGAAATGGCAGGATATTTAAAACCGCGAGGTTCACCGAGATCAACGCGATAAATTGAAGAAGAAACATAAAACCCATTTTCTGAACCTCCGCGGTGATTATGGCGATACCTACGGGGCCCGAGAGACTTTCGTTCAATTTTCCGCTCCTCACGAACCCCACCACTGTATCAAAAAGAGCGTGAACTGTACCGGCTAGTGCATGATACGTGGTCTCTATACCCTTAAATGGCGCTCTATAAAAAGGATATGAAACGACACCGACCTTCACCATCGCAATTCCTATTGCGCCCTCCTCTTTGGGGGCAAATTCACGCGGGCGAAGGCGCACGTCCCGCACTATACTTCCATTTTTTACGGCAAGCGAGAGAATAATCTCTTCTCCAAGATGACGATTTGTAAACTTTTGCACATCCTCAATGTCGTGAACGCGGATTTGCTCCTCCCCCGATTGGACGCGCACAATACTCTCCCCTACTTTTATGCCGGCGGTCTCCGCCGGAGAAAGTTTCGCAACTTCTACGATACGCACTTGGATATTTCTTACATGCGCGTTTTTTACTTCGCCCTCAACGACCTCTGGGAAACCGAGAAAATGCCCAAAAGAAAAAAGAACCGCGCTTATACAAACATTCATCAAAACACCTGCGAAAAGTATAAGAGCGCGCACATGAATCTTTTTTGACGCAAAGCTTCTTTGATCTTCTTTTTCCCCTCCATCCTCTCCGTAAATTTTTACAAATCCGCCGATCGGAAAAAGGTTGAAGGAGTACGCGGTCTCGCCGCGCTTTATCGAAAAAACGCGCGGAGGGAAACCTATGCCAAATTCCTCCACTTTCGCGCCCGCGCGTTTGGCAACAATGAAATGCCCCAGTTCATGGACAAGAATAAGAACCGCGAGAATGAGAATAAAAAGAAGTACGGTGAGAATCATGTCTTCAGTATCTCTTCTTCCTTTCTCTTCGCCATTTCTTCAAGTTTTTTGTTATATTCGTCAACCATTTTTTGCAGTTCCTCTTTTTGACGAAAAAACTGGTCCTCCGAAATTTCGCTTTCTTCTTTTTTTTCTTTGAATGCCTTGAGATGCTCTTCTCGCACCCTTCGGATTTTTACTTTTCCTTCTTCGATTATTTTTCCCGCCACGCGCGTAAGTTCCCTCCTTCTCTCTTCGCTCGGAGCAGGAAATGGAATCCGGATAAAATTACTCTCCACAACAGGATTCATGTCAGGCTGTGAGAGCCGTATCGCGTTCTCGATGGGTTTGAGGAGAGTCTTGTCCCATGGATCAATCACGACCAATCTCGCTTCGGGCACGGAAAGAGTGGCAAGTTGCTTCAGGGGCATTTTCGCATGATACGCTTCAACCATAATTCCTTCGACAAGTTCAATCGACGCGCGACCCGCGCGAAGTTTCACAAGTTCGGCTTTGGTATATAAGATGACTTGCTCAAGGCCTTGTTTTACGCGTTCTTCCAGCATACAAAAAATTATTTTTTAATAATCTGCGCCGCCGCGCCCATTCCGACAAAAATAGTCTTTCCATCGTCCGGTAAAATCTTTAAAACTTGAATATGACGTTTTGTCGGCAACGTTTTCACCTGCCAACTCTTTCCCCCATCAATACTTTTATGAATCTGGGGGCCGATGCCAAGATACAATTTCTTCGAATCTTCCGGATCAAGAGCTATGGCGGAAACAAATGACCCATCAGGCGAACTTACGAGCGGCACATCAAAAAATGAAGCGCCCCCGTTCTCTGACGCGAGCAGTCCTTTATTTGTCAGAACATATACATGGTCTTCATTCTTCCGATCCAGAGCAAGGTCCTGAATTATAACACCCTCTTTGGGAAGACGGAGGGCGCTGCTTACGTCTTGCCATACCGCTCCTTGATTTTTTGTTTTAAAAATCCGCGCGTCTCCCACTGCCGCGAATATATTTCGGGTATCGCTTGGAAACATGAGGAGCTTGCGCACAGGCTCTTCAAAATCCTTCTTGATTCTCCAAGATTCTCCAAAATCCCTGCTTTCAAGAAAAATCCCCTTTTTTGTCCCCGCAAAAACAGTGCTTGGATCGTACGAATCAACCCATATCCCGAGAATTTGATCCCCGCTTCCAGCCGCGGAATACACTTCATAGAATTCCGCGCCGCGCGATTTTAAAATTCGCCCGATACCTTTAGAGTCAATTGCCGCATAAAAACGTTCGGAGTTTTCCGGATCAATCGCAAAAAAGCGTAAAGAGTCTCCAGCGCTCAAAAAACTTTTATAGCTTGTCTGCCGCCATTGATCTCCTTTATCATCGGACCGATACAGTCCTTTATTCGTCCCCATGATAAGCGTATGGGGAGCTCGCGGATCAAACTGAATATCAATCACTTCTTCTTTCGCGGTATCAACTCCTCCATTATCCGCTATCCGGCTAAACGTGTAAGCGGAATCTTGTGAACGAAATACTCCTCCGTCGCGCTCGACGAGCACGATTTTATTTTTTTGCTCGATAACCCCGAGCTTTACCAAATACGGAGCCATCGTATTGTACATAACTCCAAGGATCAGCGCGAGAAAAATAATGATGGTTGTAATGGTAAAAGCTTCCTTCATCTCAAAGATGACACGCTTAATTCTTCCATAAGGAGCGCTGGGTTCATATTCGTCGTATGCAGGCGCACCTTTACTGCAAATATCCGTTTTATGAGATCAATCCTTGTCGCCCCTGCTTCGCGGGGACCCCTCCTTTCGCTCATCTCTTCTTGAATCATATCATGACGCAATTTCAAAAGCCAAAAATCGAGCATTTTTCCTACATCTTCTTTATTTTGCAGTGTATAATTCCGAGCTTTCAACAATTTTCGATACAAACTGTTTCCTTCGAATACTTTGAGGTGCTCATCGTATTCTTTGGGAATCTCCACTTCCGTCACGCCGACCGATCTTGCGGGAAATCGAATCTCAACTACCCGAGAATATATCGTCGACAAAAGAGACGAGCGAGCAGGCGCAAGAAGAATGAAGACAGCATCGCCCCTTGGTTCTTCAAGAAGTTTCAAAAAAGCGTTTGCCGCTTCCCTGTTGAAGGTTTCGGCATTTTCAATCACCGCGATCTTTCGTCCGCCAAGATATGAAGCAAGCGCGAACGAGCTTTTCAAATCCCGTATTTTCCCTATGGAAACCGGGGAATCCGCCAATCGCGTAAAGTCGGGATGTATGCCATACGATACATATTCACACGATTTGCACGCGCAACTTTTTTTTAAAAAATCGGAAAAATTTTCTTTCTCGCCTCCGTGCAGCAAAAAGCCCGCGCATGAATTGGCGACTTTTTTTTTGTATTCTGTGTCCCCCCCGCTAAGCAAAAGCGCGTGAGGAAGATCGCCCGACGATACGAGTTTAGATAAAAGGGAAATTGTCCGTTCTTCTCCATATGTCATCGTAACTCCATTGTACAATATTTTTCGATGAGTTCCAACAAGCCGCTGGAAAATCGCTCTTTGGAAAATTTTTGAGCTATTTTTTGAATAACATGAGGGCTATACTGACTATAATTTTGGCGGAGTCTGCGCACGCCGTCCGCGAGCACCACGGGGTGCGTGTCATCAAAAAATTCACCCGTTATCCCCTCGATCACAATCTCCTTTGCGCCGCCCCGGCGGAGCGCAAGTACCGGCTTCCCCGATGCCATCGCTTCGACCATCGTCATCCCAAAGTCTTCTTCACCGGGAAAAATCAGCGCGTAGCATTGTTCATAATATCGAGCGACAACTTCGTCTCGCTGCCATCCAAGAAATTGAATATTTTGAAAACCCTTGGCAAGCGCCTCCAGTCTTTTTCTCTCATCTCCTTCTCCTATAATCACAAGCGTAAACCCGAGTTTTTTGAATGCTTCGATCGCGACATCAATTTCCTTATACGCGCGGAGTTGAGAAACAATGAGATAATACACATCTGGGGGGAGCGCGGCATTGCTTTCGAGCGGATTTGAAGGCGGTTTTGGTCCGCCTTCGGCGGACACCATGCCAAAACCGCCAGAGCCTCGGAGCCCCGCGCTGGCGGGGCGAGAATGAGCGCGAAAGTCAATGCCGCACTCCCCGATTTCAACAGGCGGATAAATCACCTTCGCTTCTCGCCCGTAGTATTTTCGTATTCTTTTGGCGATATGCTTGGAGTTTGCGATGAAAAAATCAACTCGCCGGGCCGCTTCTCTATCCCAGATACGAAGAAAATGAAAAAGAATTCTTCCAAAAAAACCCGCCATACCTCGCGCTTTGTCCAAATGGGAATATGCGTGCGCAAAATCCCATAAAAAACGCGTCGGAGTATGGCAATAGCAAAAATGAATCGCGTCGGGACGAGTAAGTACTCCCTTACAAAATGCGGAGCAGGAAGAAATCACAATATCGAACTCCGCCAGATCAAGCTGTTCAACCGCGATCGGAATCAAAAAAGAAAGGTATGTATAGCGCCTGCGCAAAAAGCTTGGCAAATGCTGAAGAAAAGAGCCCCGAACCTTTACGTCTCCAAAAAATCGTTTCACGAATCCTTCCTCGTACACCACCGCGTATATGGGAGCGTCAGGAAACATCTCATGCAATACTTTCAACACTCTCTCCGCCCCTCCCAGCCGCAAAAGGTAATCGTGGACCAGCGCAATTTTTTTTGTCGAATAAACAGCCATGAATAGATGATTATATCACAGCACAATAAAAAGGCGAGGCTTGCCTGCCGTTTAGGCATGGAGTTTTCCTCGTCGAGAAAAATAGATTATATTTTCTTTCCAAACACTATGCGCATATCACACACATATCGAATATCTCTTAGGTAACAAAGACCGCGATCGTGGTATTTGTTACCTTTCTCCTCCTCCGCACGCATTATTTTATTCTAAGATGTTCCTTTTTTAATACTTTCTTTCGCTGAAAATACTTCGTCAAGAGTCTGTCTTTCACAAATTTTCCCTTAAAAACAAATACATAATCGTGCAGGCCTAGATGCTCGCATAGGTAATGTATCTCCCTTTCACAATCAAACGGATATATCCAAAAACTTTTTTGAAATTGGAAAAATCCCATGCTTTTTAGACGTTCTCTAAAAGTATCTCGGCTTGTTCGGTATTTTTCAGGAATATCAAATGCGATAATCCTCCATTTTTTATCCCACCGTTTTTGTGCGGGGATTTTGAGGGTATAAAAATTATACTGGCCAAATAATTCCTGCCCTTTGGGAGTAAGCGCGAGTTCAAACTTTTTATCGCCGATAGACTTTAGGGTAATAAATTCATTTCTTTTAAGATGGTAAATA
>JACOUK010000079.1 GCA_016177905.1 Candidatus Spechtiibacteriota bacterium
AATCCAAATTTTTTTTCAATCATTTCTTTTACCGCAAGCTGCATACCAAGCCTATCAAGTTCGGTTATATGTTGCGCATCCATCATTTCTTCTCCTTTTTGGTGATTTCAAAGTACACTATGAGCCGTAACGCTCATCTCCAAGGAAGCATGACACGCATCCTTCCTTGGAAATAAACCCCTCCGACCGCGGTCAGAGGGGTATGTTTTTAGCTCTCATCTACTTTTTCAATGAAGTATTCAATCGTTTTTTCAGCGCAGGTTCTGCAATAGCCCAGTTTACTGAACATCGTCTCAACCATGCGGCTGTGAATCTTCATATTTTCTTCATTGGCCTTGTTGGACAGGGCTCCCATCAAGCTTGTCGCTCCGGCAACATCGGATTCCAGTCTTACATCGGTTACCGCCTTGACCAAGTTTTCATTGTCCATAAAGTCGTAGTTGGGATTGGTCGTTATTCTTTGGCCGTATATTTTTCGGATGGTAGTGCGGTGGGTTTCCCGGGTCTCCGCGCTGTTGAGGCCAAGCCGGGACTCAACGCTGGTAATAAACCTCTCGTCTATTTTGATCGGTTTCATCTCTTTGGTCTGCGGATCTATATACCGCCATATCTTGTCGGGTCCTACTCTTTCATCGCCTATGCCTATAATCATGTTGACATACGCCATCACGTCTTTGCGTATGGCGTCTGGATCGTCGCGAAACGCGTTGAAGATTGAAGTTCTTACTTCGCGCCGATAGAGTCTGCGCGCGACCCGAAGATCCTCCATAAACTTATCGCGATCGACTGATTCGGTGATGTAGTCAAGAACTTCCCGCTCGGCTGCCTTAAAACAGTCCAGCGCAAAAAGACATTTTCCTTCATGGGTTTCGGGCATGGCAAGCATAACCTGAATAATTCTTCCAAGGCCTCTGTGCCCCACGCCTTTTTGGCCCCAGCGCATTGTAACGTTGGGATTTGCGTTGAGATGCTCTTTTATTTCAGCAAGGGTTTTGACGTGCTGTTCGCCGGCCGTTTCTCCGGCTTCCAGCTTCATCATTTCAACTGGTGTGAGTTTTTCGCTGTGCGGCAGGCGGGTTAAGGTTACCGCGACCGAAACCGCGTAGATAAGGTTTGGGTCTTCGTGCAGTACATCTCCGGTAACGGCAACCTTTTTTTCACTGCCAATCGCATAGCGCGACAATTCCTGCTGGAGCCTATAATGCGTGTTGTGCGAAACATAACAAATGCGGCAGCGGTCCTTAATGGGCGCTTCTTCTTTCTCGGCGGTAAAACGGTTGTATTCCCAGTTGTTGCTGGTTGCGATAATCAGAGAGTCAATGGGCCATTTATAGCCGTCAAGTTCAATGGTGCGGTTTTGAATGACCTGCAGGTAGATCTGCACAAGGTCCTTTTTATTCTTGAAAAGCTCATCGGAGAAATGGATTCCTCCGCCGGCCACGCGGGCAATGGCCCCCTTGCGAACGTTATAAACAAAGGGGTTTGAACTGTCGGCAAGCTGGAGAACGCGGGAAATATCGCGCTTCCCCAAAAGGTCGTCGGCCGAAGAAGTTATTTTGTCGCGGGCCGAGTATTTTCCGGTAACCGTTCCCAAGCTTTCGGCAATGGGCACCGGAACTATTTGTATGTGTCCAAGCATCTTTGCGATGTCGCCGTCGCAGTAGTTGCGGATATCATTCCAGATATACTCGCTGCAAGCCCCGAGAGGGTTATGATTGACATAAAGGCGTTCAATCGTGGCGTCATCAAAGCCCGCTTTGGCCAGATATTCTCTGGTTTCATCCTGCGACTCAAAGAGATTCATCGCAAGCGTGACAGGATCTTCAAAGGTTTGCGACTGAATGACGCGAATATTGCCGTATTTTGCGAGCTCTTCCAAGCCGATGAAATTAAACGTGTATTTCTTATTTGCAGGGATTGCGATGAACCATCGGAATTTACCGCAAATGAATTCCACAAAAAAGGTTTTACCGTTTCCGGGTTCTCCGACAAGCACAAAAGCCATTTCCTTGGACGAGCCGCCTTCGGAAGCGTCTTTTACAAAGTTAACGAAGTCGTTGATCTCCTGATGCCAGCCGATAATATGTCTTTTCCCCTCACGGAAGAATTTAAATTCGTAACTGGTTCGACCGGCGATGGTAGTTTTTTCCAGCCCTTTTTCAAGAATCATGCGCGACACGCCTTGAGCGGCATTTTCAAAACGTCTCTCCCCGGAAAGCACCTTCCCTAGATGAAAACCTAACCTTTCGTTTTCTTGGATTTCCATTGCTTATCCTCCTCGTCTATATTTTGAGCACTTTTAAAAGAACTCCGCCTTTTTGCTTTTTAAAACAAAAAGGCAAGTCAAATTTTCTCTTTCCTCCTCTCAAAACCTATGTTTCAGGGGAAGTATTCGCTGTCCCGTTTAGGGATAGAGTCGAACGTCAGAGAAATTCTGACTTGCCCTTTCCTTTCCGCAGGGAAAGAATTACTTTTAGGACTTGTATCCTACATATAGCGTACGATGCGGTGTAAAAATATGTAAAGTGGATAAGTTGTGAATAAATTTAATACTAGCAAGATTGCATACTATCGAAATTTATGGTTTAATATGCATGGCAAAATAATATATGCCTTCTTCTTTTTTGGCCGCAAATTCTAAAGACGTACCGACGGGTCGAGAGCGGGCAGTGTATCGGTTTTTTGAGATATTGCCGGGATTTTTGATCCTTACAACTTTTGGGTTGGCGGCTCTTTTTTCGTGGCTCAAGCCATTATGGATAGCGGTGTTTATTCTCGCATTTGATGTGTATTGGATTTTTAAAGTAGTTTATTTTTCTATTCATACGCGCGCGGCGTATCGGCGCATGAAAGAAAATCTTTCACGCGATTGGATGGCAGAATTGGCCAAGTTGCCGCTGCGGCAGCTTACTACCTCACCCCTGCCTGACCGGCAGGCAGGCCCGCCCCCTCTCCTTAATAAGGAGAGGGGCGTAAGGAGTGTGGGGGTTAGCTACAAAGACCTTTGTGCTTACGATTGAAGAGGCGGCCGGAGAAGAAGCTTCTCGGATTGCTGGAAAGCTCAAAGAGGAATACAGCGGAAAGTTTCCAAATTTTTTTATTACAACTCATCCTTCGGGCCTTCCCGGCGAAATCCCCGGAAAGGGTTCAAATGAACGATGGGCCGGGCTTTGGATAAAAGAGAATTTTATTGACAGAAAAAAAATTCCCTACGAACACACTATTGTTTCAACGCTCGACGCGGATACGGTTGTCTACCCCCATTATTTTAGTTGCCTTGCGTATCATTATCTTACTTGTCAAAAGCCGCTGCGTTCGAGCTTTCAGCCGATCCCGCTTTTTATCAACAATATCTGGCAGGCGCCGGCGCTTTCCCGAGTCATCGCGTTTTCTTCCACGTTTTGGCACACCATGAATCAGGAGCGGCCGGAAAAGCATCTCACGTTTTCTTCGCACGCGATGCCGTTTCACGCTCTTGCGGATATTGGTTTTTGGGAACCAAATGTCGTTTCTGAAGATTCAAGAATATTTTGGCAGTGCTTTTTGCATTATAACGGAGATTACCGCGTGATCTCGCTCTATTATCCCGTGAGAATGGACGCGAATGTCGCGCGAAGTTTCTGGCGGACACTTCTCAATATCTACAGACAACAAAGAAGATGGGCGTATGGAGCGGCAGACATCGCGTATTTTTTGTCTGGGTTTTTGAAAAATAAAAAAATCCCAAAGAGCCTGATGTGGCAGTATGGATTTTCTACATTCGAGGGTTTCTATTCATGGGCAACTCACGCGATACTGATTTTTATTCTTGGGTGGCTGCCGCTCATTCTCGGCGACCAAAATTTTCACACCACAGTGATTTCTTACAACTTGCCTCGGCTTACAAGAACTCTCCTTGCGATTGCGATGGTGGGCATTCTCTCTTCGGCATCCATGACTATTCTCTTGCTTCCCTCGCGGCCAAAAACATTCGGGCGGTGGAGATATATTTTTATGGTATTGCAATGGTTTTTAGTGCCGGCGACACTGATTATTTTCGGATCATTTCCGGCGATCGAAGCCCAAATCCGCCTCATGCTTGGAAAATACCTCGGCTTCTGGCCGACGGAAAAGTTTCGCAGATGACCACGAGTTGCTATACTATATATAGCCGGGGAAGAGGAGGAAAATATGAGCGAGAAAGATGACTTTGTCGATAAGCTTCTCGAGAGCGCGGGGTTTAGACAGGTTCGAGGCGAAGGGCAGGATCCTCACGACGAGTTTAGTGGTATGACAGTTCGTCTCGTGAAGGAAGCCGAGGAGTTTGATGCCCTCGAGGTGGCGGAATTTTTTCTGGGAGAACGCGACATCGAAAGTAATCTTTTCCGGGGCGCACTGCCCGAGAGACCGGAGATCGAGCTCCTTGTTCTTCGCGCTATCGCAAAGGAAGCGTCGCGGCAGATCTTTTTCTTTGATGATCCGAAACAGCGCGATCGCGTATCCTTCGGCGTGTATGACACAGCGGGTCCCGAGGACGCTATCTTCGAGTACGGGATCGTAGCACGCCACTCATACGTTACGCTTAGCAGAGAAGATATTCTCGGGGTTTATTTCGAGATTATTGAAGTCCGAAAGGGCGCGGAGACGTTGACGACTCGGAGTATCGGAATCGAGAGCGCCCAAGGGTACTTTCTCTACCTTGACGACAGCGGCTATGTGTACCTCGAACCCTTTGAAGATGACGACGAGGAGGAACAAGACGAAACATCCTAAAGAGCCTAAAGGCTCTTTTTTTACTCAAAATGTATCTCTTTTCGGAATGCTTCGTATTTTGCGCGAAGTAGAGGGTTTGTTTTAAGTTCGGGATCTTTAGATAAAACATCTTCTACCTCCGCGCGCACTGCTTTTACAAATTCAAGATCAGAGAGCGAGGCCATGGCAAGGTCGGGCATGTCGCTTTGCCGCGAGCCGATAAAGTCGCCGGGGCCGCGGATTTTTAAATCCTCTTCCGCAAGTTCAAAACTGTTTTTCGCGGTAAGCAGGGCTTTGAGACGGGCTCGAGTAGTTTTCGCGGTGGAATCGGTGAAAAGAAAACAATACGACTGATGTTCACCTCGCCCCACACGCCCTCTAAACTGGTAGAGTTGGGCAAGGCCGAAGCGCTCGGCTCCTTCGATAACCATCACGGCGGCGTTTTCGATGTCTATGCCGACTTCAACGACGGATGTCGAAACCAAAATGTCCGCCTTTTTTTCCTGAAATTCCTTCATGATTTTTTCTTTTTCCTTTCCTTTCATTTTGCCATGCAGAAGGGCGACTTTAAAATCAGGAAAAGTTTTTTTCTGGAGCGTTTCGTGTTCTTTGATCGCGGCTTTCGCTTCAAGTTTTTCCGATTCTTCTATGAGCGGACAGATAACAAACGCTTGGCGGCCTTTTTGAATCTGTTCACGAATAAATTGGTACGCCTCCGATCGACCCGCGGGCGGAATAATTTTTGTAATAATTTCTTTTCGGCCCTTTGGCATGTGCGTAATGAGCGAGAGGTCGAGGTCGCCGTATATGGCAAGAGAGAGAGTGCGGGGAATCGGAGTCGCGGTCATGGAAAGAAGATGGGGGATTGCCTTTTGTTCGTCGTTCCCTGTTCGCGTCTTGCATAACGCGGCTCTCTGTTCGACTCCAAAACGATGCTGTTCATCAATGATAATAAGGCCGAGATTTTGAAATTTCACGGTATCTTGAATAAGGGCGTGAGTGCCGATGATAATATCAATTTTTCCTTCAGCTGTTTCCTTCGCCACTCGCGTCTTTGAAATTTTAAACGCCGAGTATTTCACTTTTTGCGATGTTTTTCTATGGGCGGAATGGGTGAGTATCGCCACGGTCACTCGCCAAGGATCAAGAAGTTTCGTAAGATTATGGAAATGCTGCTCGGCAAGTATTTCTGTCGGGACCATGAAAGCGACTTGATGATTCGCCTTTATAGTTTGAAGGGCGGCCATTGCCGCGACCACTGTTTTGCCCGACCCCACGTCTCCTTCAAGAAGCCGGTTCATGGGATAAGGTTTTTCAAGGTCCTGTAAAATTTCCCACGCGGACGCGCGTTGGGAATCTGTCAGTGTGAAGGGGAGAGACGTTACAAATTCTTTCGCAAGCTCGATGTCAAAATGTATTTCTGGTGCGTACGTGTTGCGCAGCTTCATTTTTTCTTTCAGCGCGACTGTCTGGATGAGAAAAAGCTCGCCAAAGGCAATGCGTTTTCTCGCGAGCTTTGCATCTTCAAGCGTGGGTGGGAAATGAATGTGCTTGAGAGCTTCGGATAGGCGAGGGATTGCTTGCCTTTGGAGAATTTCAGGCGGGAGATATTCGGGAAATTTTTCCGCGAGCGGAAGGAGGGGTTTCACCACATATCGAAACCACCGCGACGTGATACCTGCTGTTTCAGGATATATGGGCACGATTCGCCCCGTATGCTTGAGTTCCTGTTCCGGCCGTGTTACTTCGTACGAAGGATTTGAGAGAAAGAGGCTGTCATTTGCGAAGCTCGTTTTTCCCGAAAGCACCACATGAAGCTCTGGGCGCAGATTTTGGAGCAGGAAGGGTTGATTAAACCACACTGCCTTGATTGCTCCGGACGCATCTTCCACGATTGCTTCCGTTATATTCATGCGTTTTCGCGGTGTGCGCGTATTTTGGATATCAAGGACTTTCCCGAGGATAGTCACCACTTCACCAAGCCCCACATCGCGAATCGCTCTGATGTTTGAAAAATCCTGATACCGATGAGGAAAATGAAAAAGAAGGTCTTTCACCTCCTTGATTCCCATTCGCTGAAGGCGTTTCGCGTAGATAGGGCCAATGCGGGAGATTTGGCCGATTGGGGTGGCAAGATTCATAGTTTACAATTAACATATGCAAATAAAAAAAGCTACGCAATGCGTGGCAGAAGGCTAAAACTGTTATTCCTCCGGCCAAATTTCCAAGCAATTTTGTAGAGAAGGAGGAAGGAGTTTAGCGTTCGCCCACTTCACAAATAAGGATTTTTTGATACTATGAAGAGGCGTTACAATTAAATCAAAAGGGTATGGAAAAATTTTCCACGATTACAAAAGAAGATTTAAAGAAGAAAATAGATGAACGCGGAGATTTTGCGCTCATTGATGTTTTGGGCGCGATGTCCTACGCCCAGCGCCATCTTCCCGGAGCGATCAGTATCCCGGGCAGCAACGAAAATTTTGTCGCGGAAGTGCAGAAGGCAGTTGGAGGCGACAAGTCGAAAGAAGTTATTGTCTATTGCGCAAGCTTCTCATGTCAGGCCTCACCCGCGGCGGCAGGCAAGCTCGCAGACGCGGGATTTACAAACGTGAGGGACTTTAAAGGCGGGCTTGCCGACTGGGAAGAAGGGGGATATGAGTTTTCCGCAAAAAAGGAGTAAACAAATGGTGTTTTGAACCAAGACGAACTTATCGAAAAATTGATCACGGAAGGAATGTTAAAGACCGAAAGAATTATAGAGGCTTTTAAGAAAATAGACAGGGCCGATTTTGTGCTAGACGAATATAGAGACGAGGCGTACAGTGACTACCCCTTGCCCATTGGGCATGGCCAGACGATCTCGCAGCCCTCTACCGTCGCCTTTATGCTGGAACTTCTAGAGCCGCAAGAAGGGGAGAAAATTTTGGATGTTGGCTCCGGCTCGGGCTGGACAACCGCGCTTCTTGCGCGGATTGTCGGTCCGGGGGGAAAAGTTTTTGGCTTGGAACTTATTCCGGAATTAGTAAAGTTTGGCAGCGAAAATCTTTCAAAATATAATTTTCCTTGGTCAGAAATACAGCAAGGGGAGAAGGGCCACTTTGCCCCGCATCGTGCTGGGGGTTCGGGCACGAGGTTTGATAGGACTCTCGTATCGGCCGCGGGCGATGAGATGCCGCAAGCGTTGATTGATCGGCTCAAGATTGGCGGACGGCTTGTCATGCCAATACAAAATTCTGTTTGGAAGGCTGATAAGATTTCGGAAACAAAATTAAATAAGACAGAATTCCCCGGATTCGTTTTCGTGCCATTGAAGTAAGGCTTTCTGTTGTCGTTTGTGGTTTTTGCCTCTTATCTGCTAAAATTAACTCGTGGTGAAAGGCCTAAAAATATATCAGTCGAAATGGCATATCCTTTTCGTGTCTCTCCTTGTGGTTATTCCGTTTTTGTTCCTTTTGTTTTTTGCTGAAATATCTCAAACCGCCACTTCATCGCTCTTATACGATGTCTTTATCTCCTTCGTGAGACTTTGTATTGCTTACGGAATCTCCGCTACTTTGGGGTGGGTGCTCGCCGTAGCTTTTTATAAAGGGACAAGGGGCTCTGTTGCCTTACCCGTCTTCGATGTCTTACAAAGCTTTCCTACCTACGCGGCCTTGCCTTTGGCGGTGCTTTACTTTGGACGATCAAGCGTGATCGTTGTATTTTTTCTCGTCCTTGCGATTGTGTGGCCGATCTTTTTTTCAATCACAAGCTCGCTGAAACTTATACGAAAAGACTGGAACGAGGCCGTGGAAATTTCTGGCTTATCGGGCCTCGCGTATGTGCGTTTATTCCTCATGCCAATCAGTATACCCGGTCTTATCACTGGATCGATTATTGGCTTGGGCGATGGGTGGGAAGCTCTGGTGGCTACCGAAATAATCGTCGGCGTAAAGGGCGGCTTGGGAGGATTCTTCCAGTATTTCTCGTCAGACCCAAGAGTAACCGCGCTTGGAATATTCGGCCTGCTTTTAATAATTTTCAGCATCAATAAACTTGTGTGGCTTCCGCTTCTTGAGTGGAGCCATAGAAAAGTAATGGACTAATGTTTGCAATAAAGCTAGAAAACATTTCAAAAGACTTTGACGATCCCAATGGAAAGAGGGTGTTGGCACTAAAGGATGTGAGCATGGAAATTTCTCCGGGAGAATTCTTTGTTATTGCGGGTCCCTCGGGTTCGGGCAAGTCAACGCTCCTAAGAATTATGAGCGGCCTGGAGAAGAAGTACACGGGAGAAGTTATGGTGCATCAGGATCACTCCAGAATAAGCTTTGTGTTTCAGCAATTTGCGCTGTTGCCTTGGCTTACAGTTTTTAAAAACGTTGAGCTCGGCCTTGTTGCGCAGGGAATCCCAAAGGCCAAGAGGAAGGAAAAGGTGATGAAAGAATTATCCGAATTTGGTCTTGCGGACTTTGCGGATTCTTACCCGAGAGAACTGTCGGGAGGCATGCGCCAGAGAGTTGGCGTGGCCAGGGCCTTGGTGAACGATCCTAAAATCGTGTTTATGGACGAGCCTTTTTCCGAACTGGATTCCTTCACCGCCCAAGGATTAAGAAAAGACCTTCTTGAATTATGGCGCGCGCGGCATCCTACTATTGTTATGGTTACCCATGTCGTTGAAGATGCGGTGGAGCTCGCCGATAGAATCGCGGTGTTTACTCCCCAACCGGGGACAATAAAAAAAATCGTTCAAAATAATCTGCCGCGTCCTCGGGATACACGTTCTTCGGATTTCTATCGTCTGGAGGACGAACTCTACGAGTTGATAAAGCCCTAAATAAAAAAACGCATAAAGTACAGACTTTATGCGTGAATGCCGTAGAGCGCCCTTGCTCTTATATTAGTTCTTCGCAGACGCACTGCTCTTCTTTGCATTTTCTGCATACGTAAAAAGTGCGGCTGCTGCCCGCTCCATGTCCAAATGTGTACCCACTTGTCCCACTTATCACAATCGATCAAAACCGATTCGTTTCTTATCTCAAAAAGACGCGGCTTATGGCCGACCATGCACCATGCTTCTTTTGCATAGATGTGAACTTCTCTTGCGAGCCGCCCTACTTCTTCAAATTCCTTCCTATAATCTTCGTCTTCCACAGATCCCTCCTTTCTCGGCTGCCCTGGCAGTCGCCTCCGATATATCAACGCTCCCCCAGAGCCAACCCTTACTCTTGCGAGCTTCGCCGGCGCCCATGCGCACTCGCAAAATACTTTGTATAAGGTGCCAGAAAAACTATATCACAATCACATGTCGCAATACAAGACTTCGTGTTATCATGCAACCAATAAACAATGGACAAAATTCTCATTCTTGATTTTGGAGGGCAATACTGCCATTTAATTTCTCGGAGAATCCGAGACGCCGGAGTCTGCGCCGAGATAGCGCCGCCACATACTCCCTCATCAAAAATAGCTTTGGATAAAGAAATAAAGGGTATCATTCTCTCCGGCGGCGCGCGCTCCGTATACGAAAAAAACGCGCCGAAATTTGACAAAAAAATTCTCCAGCTCCCGCTCCCAATTTTAGGAATCTGCTACGGCCATCAGCTTATCGCCCATGTTCTTCGCGGGAAAGTCGTTGTCGGCAAAGCAGGGGAGTACGGGCTAACCGAGCTTTCTATCATACAAAGCGCGG
>JACOUK010000080.1 GCA_016177905.1 Candidatus Spechtiibacteriota bacterium
GAGAACTTCAAACCTTCTCTCCATTTCTGAAACAGCCCACTTCAGCGCATGTATTGCCTTTTGCGTATCCACGACAACGGGCGCTAAAAGATGAGGAATATCGGAATACACTTGAAATTCTACGCGCTTCGGATCAATGAGCATAAACTTTACCATTGCGGGGGAATTTTGAAACAGAAGACTTAAAATTACGGTATTCAGGCAAATTGTCTTTCCTGACCCCGTGGAACCCGCGATCAGAAGATGCGGCATCTTCGCTATACTCGCAAATACTCCGGAGCCGGAAACATCCCGCCCGAGCATAAGTGTCAAATTATTGGAACGCTTTTCGAATGCCTCGGTCTCCATCAAATTTTTAAGCCGCACAAGCGTGAATCCTTTATTCGGTATCTCGATACCCACAAGCGACCTTCCCGGAATCGGAGCTTCGATTCGTATCGGATGCGCCGCGAGGGCAAGAGAAAGATCGTTGTTCAAAGCAAGAATACGCGCAAGTTTTACTCCTTCGGCCGGTTTTAACGTAAATTGAGTTACGGTCGGCCCAACATTCACCTCGCCCATCTCCACCTCAATGCCAAAATTCTGCAATGTCCGCTTGATGATATTCGCGTTTGCCACAATATCTCCCGACGAAGGTTTCCCCGTTTCTTTCTCGAGAAGTTCGGCGGGAGGCAAACGAAAATCAGATCCGCGGGCACGCGCGCTCATCTTTGGCTCAAACGCTCCTACGCCCGCCTTCTCGCTTTTCTCTTCGGCTTTTCCATCTTGAATTTGTTTCACATTTGAAGTCTGCTTGTCAGATGACAAAGTCTCGCCGATGGGAAATGTCTTTTCTTCGTCTTTCCACGTTTTTACCTTAATCTCCTCTTTCAGATTCTCGCGCCGCTCAACGCCATTTGATACTTCTTCTTTTGCTTTTTTTCGCTCTTTCAGATCTCGTATAATTTTCCCGATTTTTACGTTAAAACTTATGATAATCGAGGCGACGATAAGCCCCAGAAAAATTCCTATGGAAGCAATCTTTCCAAAAGACACAACAAACGGCAAGGCGGCGGCATATCCAAAGTACCCGCCTCTTTTCGCTTCCTCTCCAAGCAGCACATGCAAGGCGCCCAGCATCCCGGAAAAAAATAAAAACCCTCCCATAAGAAGCGGCACATAACTGTTGCGCTTCCAAGAACTAAAAAGCACAATACTTCCCACAATAAAAGAAACTGGAATCGCGTATCTTCCCCATCCAAAAATAATCGCTGACAAATCGTTAAAAATTCTTCCGGCGGTCCCGGCTCTGTCAAAAAAACTTAATATCGCAAGAAACGCGAGAATGATGAGAAATACCGCCCAGACAGACTTCAACGCTTCGCTGTGAATGTCAAACCGAGGACGCTTTTTTTCATCCTTTTCTCTCTTTTCTTTCTTTTTGGAAAGTTTTTTATTTTTGGCCACAGAAAAAAATTATTTTCTGTATCCCGTCCCCGCCGGTATGATCTTTCCTATTATAACATTTTCTTTAAGACCCACCAAATGATCCTCCTTCCCCATGACGGCCGCGTCGATAAGAACTCGCGATGTCTCTTGAAATGACGCGGCGGAAAGAAAACTCGAGCTTGCAAGCGCGGCCTTCGTAACTCCAAGCAGCATCACCTCAAACTCCGCGGGCTTTTTCTTCATTTCTTTCAACTTCTCGTTTTCTCTCCGGACAACAGACAGCTCTAAAACTTCTCCCGGCACAAACTCTGAATCCCCAACGCTCTTTATGCGCACGCGAGAAAACATTTGCCGCACCACAACTTCAATGTGCTTATCGTGGATACTCGCGCCTTGAGAAGTATAAATTTTTTGAATAGCTTGAATAATATACTTTTCCGTCGCTCTTCTGCCGGCTTCCTTGTATAAATCCTGTAAATCGATATTTCCTTCCGAAAGCTGATCACCGATCGAGACCGCTTGCCCCTTTCCCACAAGAACTGCCACGTTTTTGGGGACGCGGTATTCAATAAAACCCTGCTCCTTTTCTTTTTTTGTCCGTGATTTTCCTCCATTCCCCTGATCGTCCGTGGTAATAATCTTGATGACATGTTCTTTATCCTCGTCGAGGACCGAATCAACGAATCCCTGCGCTTCGGATATCACTGCCTTGCCTTTGGGCGTGCGCGCTTCAAATACCTCTTCCACCCGCGGAAGCCCTTGAGTGATATCGCTTGATCCTGCCACACCTCCGGTATGGAATGTGCGCATCGTAAGCTGCGTCCCCGGCTCTCCAATAGCTTGTGCCGCTACAATGCCGACGGCTTCTCCTTCTTTGACAACAGTATTATGGCCAAAATCCCATCCATAACAGAACGCGCACACTCCGTACATAGCTCTGCATGTCAGGGGCGAGCGAATAATCAAACTTTTTACTCCGGACTTTTCAATTTCTTTTGCTTTCTCAAAATCAATTATTTCTCCAGACTTTACGCTTTCCGTATCAGTAAGACTCATCCTTCCAACGATCTTTTCAGCAAAACTTTGCCCTGTCGCTTCGCTGTCAGCGTACGTTATTTCAAACCCCTCTCGATCGCCGCAGGTTTCACGCGTTACCACAACGTCTTGGGATACATCAACAAGTCGGCGGGTAAGATAGCCGGCAGTCGCTGTGCGAAGGGCGGTATCGGCAGTTCCTTTTCTCGCGCCATGGGTCGAAATAAAGTATTCAAGCGGAGTAAGTCCTTCTTTAAAACTTGATTCTACCGGCAATTCCATTGTTTGCCCCGCGGGGTTTACCGCGAGTCCTTTCATCCCCGACATCTGATTGATCTGCGACCATGATCCGCGGGCCCCGGAATTCGCGATAATAGAAACAGGACCGTTTGGATCCAGGCACTCGGGCACGAGTTTTGTAATCTCTTGGCGCGCTCCTTGCCAGACTTCGATCACTTTGTACCTTCGCTCTTCCACGCTCAAAAGGCCCTCATTAAATTGGGATCGTATAACCTCAACCTCCTGCCGCGCTTTTTCGAGTATCTCCTCTTTTTCTTTTGGCACCACCAGATCTCCCATTGCCCAACTCAATCCCGAGAGAGTCGCGTATAAAAATCCCAGCTTTTTTATGCTGTCGAGCACCTTGGCGGTTCGCACTTGTCCGTACCGAGAAAAGATATCCGATGTAATATCCCGAAGGGTCTTCGCGTTGAGTTCTTCGTTCACAAACGGAAAATCTTCGGGAAGCGATCTGTTGAAAAGAATGCGCCCCGCGCACGTAAGAACGTACGTCCCGCTCTTTTTATCCATAACCTTTATTTTCTCCCTCACGTGAATGACCCCCATGTCATACGCAAGGAGCGCTTCATCAAATGTCTTATACACCCTCAAGGTCTTATCCGTTCCGTCGGCGCTGTTGGATTCTCCGATTTTCGACATCCAATAGCATCCGAGCACAATATCTTTGGTGGGAGTTACAATCGGAAATCCAGTAGCGGGCTTTAAGAGATTTACTGACGAAAGCATAAGTTCCTTTGCCTCTCTCTGCGCTTCTTCGCCCAACGGCACGTGCACAGCCATCTGATCTCCGTCAAAATCCGCGTTGAACGCCGCGCATACGAGAGGATGAACCTGAATAGCCGCGCCTTCTATAAGAACCGGCTGAAATGCCTGAATCCCGAGACGATGAAGCGTCGGCGCGCGGTTCAACAATACTAATTTTTCTTTGATGACTTCTTCAAGAATCGCCCATACTTCCGGGATCCCCTCCTCCATGACACGCCCCGCGGCCCGGATATTATACGCGAGTTCTTTTTTGATAATTTCATGAATAACAAAAGGCCGAAAAAGCTCAAGCGCCATCTTTTTTGGAAGACCGCATTGATGAAGTTCAAGTTCCGGCCCAACCACAATGACAGATCTTCCCGAGTAGTCCACGCGCTTACCGAGAAGATTCTGGCGGAATCTTCCCTGCTTCCCTTTGAGCATATCGGCAAGAGACTTCAAAAGCCTTCTTCCTCCGGAAGTCGCCGATACTGTCTGGGTTTTACGCGCGGAATTATCAATCAAAGCGTCAACCGCCTCCTGCAGCATCCTTTTTTCGTTTCGGCAAATAACTTCGGGCGCGTTGATTTCCTGAAGCCGCTTTAAACGATTATTCCTGTTTATGACCCTCCGATATAAATCATTCAGATCGCTCGTCGCGTACCTTCCCCCGTCAAGCTGCACCATTGGCCGAAGTTCGGGCGGAAGCACCGGCAAAACCGAGATGAACATCCATTCCGGTCTCGCGTTGGCCTCGATAAAGCCGCGGACTGTCCGGAGTCTGCGCAATACTTTTCTCTGATGCATGCCCTGCGAAGTCATTGCTTCTTTCTCAAGATGGGCCTTCAAAGATTTGAGCTCGATTTTTTCAACAATTTTTACGAGCGCCTCCGATCCTGTGCCCGCATGAAAACACTCTCCATATTTAAGACTCAAATCAAAGTATTCGATCTCCGAAATAACGCGAAGAGGCTTTAACAGCCGCAACGCCTCGAGCTCTTTATTTTTCCTTTCTTCGAGCGCCTTCGATTCTTTGTCCGTCATCTTTTTTTCGCCGTGAGATGCGGCGCTCATCTTCCTCTTATATTCTGTAATAAGCCGCTTCTCCGCTTCTTTCTTCGCAGATTCGTCTACCGAACCCACAATATACGACGCGTAATACACGACTCGCTCAAGCTGCTTGGTTGGAATATCAAGAATCAGTCCGATTTGCGAAGGCACCCCTCGCAAAAACCAAATATGCGCTACAGGCACCGCGAGTTTGATATGCCCCATGCGTTCGCGCCGCACCACCGATCTCGTCACTTCCACTCCGCATTTATCGCAGATAATCCCTTTGTAACGGATTCTGCGGTATTTGCCGCAATAGCACTCGTAATCTTTTTCCGGTCCAAAAATACGTTCGTCGAAAAGGCCGTCTTTTTCTGATTTCTGCGTGCGATAGTTGATAGTTTCCGGCTTCGTCACTTCCCCATGCGACCAACCCAAAATATCCTCGGGCGAGGCGATACGGAGTCGTATAGATGTAAAATCGCTGACTTTAGACATAGATGCGTATTCGCTTATAAGTCTATGGATTCGATGGAGCGCTCTTCTTCTCTTTCACTTCCACATTAAGCCCCAAGCTCTTTAATTCGCTCACCAACACATTAAACGATTCCGGAACATTGGGAGTTTTGATCTGTTCTCCCTTGATAATGCTTTCGTACGCGGCGGAGCGGCCCATCACATCATCAGATTTGACAGTCAAAATTTCCTGCAGCGTGTGAGGAGCGCCATATCCTTCAAGCGCCCATACTTCCATTTCTCCAAACCTCTGGCCTCCA
>JACOUK010000074.1 GCA_016177905.1 Candidatus Spechtiibacteriota bacterium
AAGTCCGCTGCCAAAACCTCCAAGACCTGAGAACGTGGAAGTTCCAGTGACATAAAGTCCGGTCCCGGCAGACAGTGTGGCCAACCCACGAATAGCGCCAGTAAATGTTGATACTGTAGCTCCATTAACTGTCAATGCTCCAGCTATGTCTAAGTTACCAGTCGATCCTGATGTTGTCGCGTTGCCACCCACGACGAAGCTGCCGCCTACGATCAAGTTTCCTGTGGTTGAAGCCGCGCCAATTACATTAAGAGCTCCAGCAAGAACCGAGTAACCGCTCAATGTTGTAGTTCCAGAAACAGTAAGTCCTCCCGCTGTCGCGAAGTTACCGTTCGATGCTGTGGTTGTGGCGTTGCCGCCCACCCCGAAATCTCCAGTGGTTGAAGCCGCGCCGGTAACAAACAACCTTCCATCCAGACGAGCGTAGCCATCTGTTTCAAACGTCCCTGTGACATACATATCATCGCCGTTCAATGTAAGGTTGGGGGTTCCGGCTCCCACATTCACATTTGTGCTAACTGTCACAGCGGCAAAAACGATTCCCGTTGATAGTACAATGGTTGTGATCGTGCTTACTACTATCCCTAAAAAGTGTTTTTTCTTTAATGGTATATTCATAATTCTTATAAAAGAATTTTAATTGTAACGATGTATAAATGTTAAGAAATAAATTTCGACTTTTAAAATATATTCGCTTTTTAATATAAACATAAATGCTCGGAAATTTTCTACGAGCGAATATTTATGTGTGTCTATTGATATTGTAACTCTCGCAGAGAAGGCACGCAATAAAGTAAAGTGTGGATAACTTTTTCGCCTTATTGAAGCTGCTGAATTCTGTACAGCAAGTCTTTGGCGGGAGCAAAATCTGCTTTCAGTGTAAGGGCGGCTTCGCCTTCCTGGCGAGCTTTTTCGAGTGCTACTTTATAGGCATCCCCTTCGGCTTTCGTTTTAAGAACTTCTGCCTTTCGAAGGTACACAAATCCAAGCTTTGCGGGAATACTGGGGTTTTCTGGATCAAAATTCTTTGCCCTCGAGTAATTTTGAACCGCGAAATCAAACGCGCCTTCGCTTATCGGCGCGATACTCGCGTAAAAATCGGCGATTTGGAGAACATTGTCAACATTATTGGGATTTATCTTGATCGCTTCCTTGGCTTGCGACTCTGAAATCAGCATATTCTTCTGGATAAGATCCCGCTTTTGGGTGTCTTGTAAAGAAGAATTGCGCAAGAGACTTCCGATATACAGCAACCTCGCGTTCGAAAGATTGCGCCAATATCTATCAAGACGATGGAGTTGCGCGGCTTTTTCCAGATACGGTATTCCTCGTTCCAAATCGCCGTTATTCGCGTACACAGCGCCCCGCGTGAAAAAAAGCTCCGCGTAATAGTTTTTGCCAATCGTGTAAAAAATGAAAATCAAACCGACAACCAGCGTAACACCCCCGCTCATTCCCCAAAACGTGCCTTGCGGAGACTTCACGAATTGAATTTCTTTCTTCTTCCCCATAATCGCGACCCAGAGAGCGATCATCGCAAACCCGCCAAAAAGAAGCAAAAATTGCGCGGTATAAAAAAGCCACGCGATCAAAAAACACAAGCCTCCGGCGAAAATTGCAAGCAGCTCAAAAGATTGATGATCTTCCTCCTTGCCTTTACTTTTGGATTTTCTAAACAAAAGCCACCGCGCCCCATACACTGTAAAGAGACCCGAAAATAGAACGAATAAAACCCCTCCCAAAACTCCGAATGCCGCAAAAAAAGAAAGAAACGCTCCGACCCCTTGAGAAAAATGAACATCCCAAAAAGGACTGTTGTTCGCCGTTCCATCTCTATGCAAATTATATTGATTGACAAAGGTCGCGGGACCCGAACCAAACAAAAGATTCTTCGGGCTTCTCCGCAAGGTCTTCTCTAAGATATTGAAAGTTGCCTGATGGGTAAGCCGCACTTCCACGGGCGCTTTGAGAAATCCAACAAATGGAATCCCTCTAATAAATAAAAACGTGAAAGAGCACGCCAAAACAAAAAGCGGCAACGCGATAAAACCCATTCTTCCTCGCGGAAGTTCATGCACAAAAGAATACACAATGACAAGCGAGCATACCGCGAGCGCAAACCACGCAATCGGAAAATTAACTCCAAGTTCAATAAAAAATAAAAGCGCCAGCGCGAGCCCTAAGAAAAGTGTGCGAGGCGTGATGAATCCCGTTTTCTTTATCGCGACACCCTTCTTCTGCGCTTTAGTCATGTTCGCCGCTAAAAGCGCGAGCCCCGCGGCAAAAGCCGCTCCCGCGTATAAACTAAACGCGTAAAAAGATCCGAATGGATTAAACGCGGCGCTCTGCGTAAATCCCAACGGCAACAATGCCGGAGAGAAGGAATGCGCGAAAACGAACAGTGAATCCAACACAGCGCCCGCGATAAAAAAATAAATGGCGTTTGCCGCATGCTCGCGACCCTCGAAAAGAAAAACAAGAAGCGCGAAAAAGAGAGCGAAGAGAATAAGGTTGAAGAAAGAATCCGGTTCAACTTGGCTCCCCCAAAAACTATGAGTGATCGCCCCCGAGCCATACGTGCTGATGCCGAGAACTGCGATCAAGAACAGGACGGGCGCGAAAAGCAGATGCGTCTTTATGGAAAGCGATCCCGCCCTTAAAGCATTGGCAATGAAAAGCAAGGTCGCGCTAAAAAGCGCGACGCTAAAAAATATCTGCTTATTAAAATCAGTTTGGAAAGACGTGAAGGGCAAAAAGAATACAGGCAGAAAAAGCAAAATGCCATAGAGAATGTAGCGCGGAGCTTTATCTAAAAAAGTTGCGATGTTCATAAAACAATTTTACCAGCAAAGATATTTGATTGTCAAAAACTAAACTCCCCCCCGCAACTGCGGGGGGGAGTTTTTGCTCGGCTGCTCTCAACAAGGACGAGAGCCCGAACTCAAGCGAGATTACTTTACGGCTTCAAGAGCGTACCGCCTGTCATTGGCAAACCATCGGTCAAGGAAGCATTGGAAATATCAGCAGTTCCTGAAACTCCATCGCTCCAAGAGAGATCTGCCGCGGCATTCTCAAGTGAAAGCCTAAAGCTCTCTCCAGCTGTCGCGTAATCGGTAAGGTCTACCGTGGCGTAGTACTCTTTGTACGTGTTATTCGAGATGGTCGTGGTGATCGCGTTGAAGTTGATAGTCCCCGCGGTTGTCAGATCAAGGCCAGTTACGGCTTGAAGTGTCGCGGTCTTGCCAACTTCATACAGATTCGCGGTACGGCCAGTCGCGGCGCCGCCGGATTGCGCGATGGTGAAGCGGATATTGTGGTTTGTGCCATCAAAGATCACGTCATCGCCTTGCGCGTCAATTCTGAAGCGAATGACTTCAGACGTCCCCGGGACCAATGTAGATCCGGCAGGAGATGCCTTAGAGCAATTCGTCGCGGTGCAGAGCGCGAAGATTGGCTTCGAGCGAGCAACAGTCATTTCATTGGTATTGGCTGCGGTCTGCGGGTTCGGAGTTCCAGCCGCGGAAGTTACCCGCGCTCCAGAATCCACACCTCTTCCCGTAATGCCGGTTGCCGAACCATCGGTTGAACCAGTCACGTCAAAGATGAAGAATCTTGGGGTAGAACTCGAAGTCGCGCC
>JACOUK010000063.1 GCA_016177905.1 Candidatus Spechtiibacteriota bacterium
CTGCGGGTTCGGAGTTCCAGCCGCGGAAGTTACCCGCGCTCCAGAATCCACACCTCTTCCCGTAATGCCGGTTGCCGAACCATCGGTTGAACCAGTCACGTCAAAGATGAAGAATCTTGGGGTAGAACTCGAAGTCGCGCCATTTGAAGTGCCTGTCATGCTTGCCTTAAGCGTCAATACCACGTTTGAATCCTTCGGAATCCGCAGCTGCGGAGTAAAGGTAAAGGTGGTGGTTGCCGCGTCTGTGATGTTCGTCCCTGTCGGAAATCCTACCGAGCTTACCGCGGTCGCGCCGTTGTAAAGCTGGATAGACACAAAGTCGGGCACATCGTTGATGGTTGTCGGGGTATTATTCGAAGCCTGCATAGTGACTGCCAACGACTCAATGTCAATCGGCTCGTTTGCTGAAGTGAACTTCCACTTCGCAAATTCAACTCCGGTCTTTCCGGCAGTTGTTCCAACCGCGACATATTGCGCGAGCGGCGTTGCCGCGTCAACCGCGACAGTCAAAGTGCCGGCCGCGGCAATGACGAGCGAACCGCTATTCGCCGCATCGGTGCCAGTCCCGTATATCGTGGTGTTGGAAGATGATCCGGTTGACACCACATCTGTTCCTCCCGCAACCGTAAGGTCGGCAAATCCCGTGAAGAAGGTTCCCGCGACGAGCGCGCTCGCCTTCAAATCAAGGAGTTTCTGGGTGCCTTTTGGAACCAAGAGGTTAAGACCGGAAAATGTAACGGTGTCGGGAGTAGCGTCAGTAATTGACAACGGGCCTCCGATCATTGTTACTCCATCGTACAGCGCGAGACTTGAAAGACTTGTGTTTGCCGCGCTGGTGCTGTTTATAGCTGTAACATCATCAAGACTAAACTTGATTGATGTCACGCGCACGTCTCCAGCAGTGCCAGAGGTCAAAACAGTTTTTGCAAGCACGACATTCGCCGCGTTCAAAACTACGGTTGTTGCCGGAAGTCCCTGGAATGCGACGGTAAGCGTTTCAGCAGTAGCAGTCATCGCGTTTCCAAGAGCGTCTGCCGTAGGATCAGTAACTGTCGCTTGGGAAGCAACGCCAGTCGCGGTGATATCTCTATCAATTCCAACCGCTCCAACTGCGCTTGCCCACGCGGTCGCGGCGTTTGTCGGAACATCCGCCGTCACCGAAAGAGTTACTGTCTTATTCTTTTGAACCGCCACATTAATGCTGAAGGTTGCCTGTGTGCTCGGAGAAGCAACGGTATTGCCAATCTGCGTGGCTCCATTCCAAAGCTTCACATTCGAGAAGTCCGATGCCTCGGCCGGGCTTGTGGTGTTCCCTGCCTCATTGGTGCAGGCCGCCGCGTCGCAAAGATCAACAATAACGGACGAAAGGGTTATATCTTCGTTCGTCGCGGTGAAGTCAAACTTACCCATCACAAAGCCGGTAGTCCCGGGCACAACATTCTGCGCCGCCGGGTTTGACGGGCTCACACCCATTGTTATCGTGCCGACATTTGCCTGCGCGTTGTGGCTTGTTACTTCAGCCAAGGCGTCTATCGCGGTAATTGTTGCCGCGCCTATGTCCGCCTTTGATGTAATACCATCAACGCGAACTTCGTTGACAAAGATGCCAATCGCAGTCCAAGAAGCGGCTGAAGAAATATCAGCGCGAACATGAATCACGACATTGCCATTCTTTACGACATCGAATACTCCGTCATCAAGCCCGGGGCCATTCGCTCCATATGTCGCGAGTGTTCCCACAAAGCTTGTAGGAGTGCCAACCTGCGTTTCAACGCCGGTTGTTTCGTTGTACTTGTAAAGCGTGACATTCGAAATATCAGTCGCGTCAGCTCCAGTGCCTCCAAGGGAAAGTCTGATTCGCGCGACACGCTGATCTTCTCCACCTCCGGCCGAGAATCGAAACGCGGAAATAAGCTGCTGCGTTTGTCCGCGAACGAATGTCTGGGCAGATGGGTTTGTCGCGCCGTTTGACGTTACCGTGATCACAGTACCCTGACTGATTGTCTGCGCGGTGCCAGTCTGCGCGCTAAATGTAGCTCCGGCAGATCCGGTAATCGTTACCGAACCGACAGAGTTCGCGCCAACCGCTGTAACATCCGCGGCGTTCGTAATTTCGAAGTTCACGGTCCTGGATGTGTTGATTCCAGATGAAATATCGGTGTAGGCGTACACAATCTTCGATGCTCCGGAATCAATGCTTATGGGAGCGCTTGCAAGATCGAACATCGCGCTGCCGGTTGAAGCGAGGGCCGCTACGGTCGAGCCAATTTGCACACCGCTTATCTTCAGCTTGATATTGCTGATATCGGCGTTCGCGGCAGAACCTACTTGCGTAAGCTTGACGCTTTTCACGCTCATTCCCTCGTTGACCGCGGAGAATGTCCATGACGCGACTTCCTGATCGGTTGATCCGGAAACTGGGCTGTTGTTCGCGGGAACTGTCCGAACGACTACATCGAGCCGCCCTACGGATACACCCGCGATTGTCATTTTATTCCCATAGATTGGGAAGCTTCCGGCTACTGTTGTCGGCCCTACCACATCACCCATTGCTCCAATTCCAAAGCTTGGCAGGTTGCCAACAGTCGCTGTTCCGCTCGCCGCGATACTCGCGGTAACCGAGAGAACTTTCGCTGTTCCCGCTGGCACTACCCAGCTCAAACCGGTAAATGTCGCTTTGTGAGTTGTCGTGTTAAGAGCCTGTGTGGAACCAAGTTGCGTCGCTCCGTCCCAAAGCTTGACATCGGTGATATCCGCGTCAGCCGCAAGACCATTTCTTGTAATAACGACCGAGGTAATCGTGCTGTTCGCGCTTCCTCCCATGAAACTGAATTTCGCAAATACCGCGTTCGAAGAGCTTAGCGCTACCGATCCGGCTGCCGGGTTGTCGCTTGCCAAAGACACAGTGACTCCAGACGTAGCTGGAACTGGGGTTGGAGCTGGAGTCGCGCCCGCTGGCGTGACATCAGCGCCCATTGTGTAATTGTCGCGATCCACGGCATTAATTTCGTAGATAGCGTCCCAATCATATCCGTTCGCCACAAATTCAGCGGCTGTCATATTCACCCACGCCCTCACTCCCGTGTCGGAGTCTGGCGCGGAAGAAAGCTTGTACACTTTCGGGTCATTGACCGCGCGCACAAGCTGCGAATCCGTGTACACCGCCATTTCGGCAGAAGTCACGGTCTTGATCTTCGCCCAGCTCAAGTGTCCGTAGCTGTTGAACACTGCCGGGTTCAAGATCAATCTCTTAAACTTCTTTGCTCCAACGTGTTTCACAATAAAAACATCGAAACTGTCCGCTGTCTTTATTGTGTCGCCGTCAACAATTGTCGCGGCAGTCGCCACAAATATGGGGGCAACCATCGCGATCCCTGAAACGGAAATCGTTGTTGCAATGCTCGCTGTAAGAGCAATTGTTTTCTTTAAGAATGTATTACTCATTTTTCTTTTAATCTTTTAGGAAGCTAGGCTTCCTGTAGTTTAGTTTTCCCTGTGCTTTGGGCTATGAACCATAAGTGTTGCGCGCTATGCATATACGCACAACGCTTACAACTCTATCCATAGAACAATAGCTTGGAAAAACCGACTTTTTCTACTTGCCGATAGCCGACCTTCCGCAAGATGCGGGATACCGGTATTTTTCTAAATACTTACTTTTTATGAAATCTACAATCTATCAATAAATCAACAAAACGTCGACCAAGAAGTCTTGTTAATTTATTTTAAATTATAGCACGCTTCTCTTTCTCCAAGCTGTGGATAACAAATCCGCGCTAGCGCGTCAGCTTTTCAATCGCGTTTACAAAGTCTAAGGCGTCAATCAAATTTCCATCGAGAAGCGCCGTCTCGGCTTCCTTCAAAAGATCATTCGCCTGTAGCGCGATTTTCTCGTCCGCTAACTTAAAATTCTCCTCGTATCTGCGGGGATTTAAGCTTATTTCCAGTGCGGAATCGCCGTTTTCAAGCTGTGCAAAGCGGTCTTTCACTTGCGCGATTTTTGATTCAATCCTCTCGCGGAGAACATTCTTGAACTGCGCCTCTTTGTCGGAATTCTCATTCAACACAACGGCATGTTCGCTATCTTTAACGCCGACGTTCTTCTCCTTTGTCTTTACGCTTTTATCTACGGCAAGTTGCTTCATTTCCACTAGCTCTGCCGCCGTCTCCGCGGATATATGCCGATGATGCGGAAGCGTGGCAAGAGAAACATTTTCCCCAATCTCTCCCCGCATTTTCCCTATAGATTGCGCGGAAATACCTCCCGTAAGCACAAGCGCAACCACAGCAACCGAAATAGCCGCCGGATACGACACTGTCGCGTTGAATATGGAAGATATAAAGGTCTTTGAAACCTGCCAAAGGCCGGCAGACGCTCCTTCTTCTCCCGCGAATCGTTCACGCGCCAAAACCACCCAGCGCTTGTCTGGATGTATTGTTTTCAGGGTTTGAAGTTGAGAAATGAGATCTTGGTCAGTCATTATAATTAAGACGGATAAGGGGCGAGAATGTTACAGCCTACTACCCCTCCCCGCCTCCCCTTCGTAAGGGGAGGAGTTATTTTCCCCTCCTTACGAAGGAGGGGAAAGGGGAGGTAGTCTAGGACAAATTTTTTCTTAACTCTTTCAATCCTCGATGCAGCATTACTCGCACAGTCCCCTCGGGCCTCTGAATAATGTCCGCGATCTCATGTATGGGCATTTCTTCGATATAGTGCCACATCACGATGTTCGCGTGCTCGTTCTCCATCTTGGACAGCGCGTCACGTATATGAGCCATTTGCTCGTTGATAAATGCTCCGGAATCCGGACGATCCTTGAGCGATGTTTCCTTCTCGATAAGCTCGCGGGATTCGTAATCGAGCGGCACATTTCCACGCGATTTTTGCCTATAGTAATCCGTGATCATATTTGAAGCAGTGCGGAATAAAAAGGCTTGGATATTAGCGATTTTCACATCCTTATTTTTATCAAAATACTCTAGGGTTCTCGTGAAGACTTCAGAAGCGATATCTTCAGCGGCTGTTTTTGAATTTACTTTTAACAACGCAAAACGATAGATCTTATCTACATATTGGTCGTAAACTTTATTGAGATATTCAGAATTGATTTGAGACAAGTTTTGTTATTAGCGATGTCTACAATAATTTACAAATGTCTTGAATGAATTAAGCAGCAGGATAAAATCTTGCCCCCTTTGTTCTTCCCTTCTTGAAAACCAAATTTGCTCCGATAAGATGCTTCAAATCGCGCTCTACGGTCTTCCTGCTTTTCCCTTTTATCACTTTGGCGAAATCAGCCATCGAAGCTCCGGAATCGCTCAACCTCAAAAATTTTAAAATTTGAAGCTTTCGAGGGCTTAGCCCCGCAACCGCGGGGCTCAAATCTGCGGTTTTCGGGCCTCGACCTTCGGTATTTACCGTGCGCGGGGTTTCACTCCCCGCATCAGATTTGTTCAACCATTGCTCAACATCCCCGAAAAAATCCTTATACATGCGACTCAATACATCGAAATTCCGCGGATCCATCCACCTCTGCTCCTTCGCAATCTCGCAGTATATAAGCAGCTCCCGCAGTTTTTTCCTGAATCCATCCAAATCAAAATTCTTCCCATCAGAGTGTATGGAATAAGCGCCACTATAGACCAAAAACTTAATTATGTCAAGAGAAAGCTCGCGCAAATGAAAACGCAGCGTTTCTGCCGCTGGAAACCTCTCCGTAACCCTATATACAGCCAAACAAAGCTCAATAGCTCTTGTAAGATGCTCGTCGCCCATTACTTCTTACGCTACCGTCAAAACCTCAAGAAGTCAAACAAAAAAGTCCCGTGTAGGGACTTAAAGCTTATCTGTCTCGACGAGTTGCCTCCACGGCAATCTGTCTAAAATCTTATGACCATTTGGAGTAATCCCCACATCTAGCTCTATGCGCATACCGAAACCCAACTTTTTGGAGTAAATGCCGGGTTCAATGGTTGCCACGTGGCCGACCTCAAGGATATCCTGCGGAGTACCCGGCGGCCTTGGTCCAAAAGCAGGATCTTCGTGCACGGCGAGTCCTATGCCGTTCCCCAAAGCATGGCCAAACTTTTCGTCACCGTATCCTTGAGAATCAAGAACTCCAAGCGCGCACTTGTAGGCCTCCGTTGTTTCACAACCCGGCCGATAGAATTCCAGCCCTCCATCTATTGCCTTTACGAGCGCAAGATGCATCCTCTTCTGTTCCGCGCTCGCTTTTCCGCATACAGCAACGCGAGAGAGATCTGAAGCGTAACCGTGGAGCATGCACCCAACGTCAAGCTGGATCACGTCTCCTCTCTCGATAATTTTCTCTGACGCGAGGCCGTGAGCAAGGATTGATCTCTCGCCGCTTGCGACAATAGAATCAAATGCTAATGTTGAACCCTTGGGCAACGCCGATCTAAAAGCCTCCGCGATGTCGAGCTCCGAAATTCCCGGCTGAATGCAGGATATGGCATGCCTGATCGCTTGCTCGGTAGCCCTGACAGAGGCTATGATCCGACGCATCTCTTCGCTGTCTTTTACTTGCCGAATACTTTCGATAAGAGAGGGCAGGCCAACAAGCGTAAGATGTGGAAGTTCTTCCTTTATAAGATGGTAAAACTCAAACAGAACTTCCTTTCTCATAAAACCTACTCGAGCCGCACTGCCGAGAGCCCCAGGAATGAATTCGTCAAATATCTGGTGCTGCATCTTTGTCTCTAAAATCTCGAACCCGTAAACTTCCTGACGAGCTTGTTCTGTATAGCGCGAGTCAGTGATAAAAGCCGCATTCTCCCGCGTAATTACCAAAACGGCAGTTGATCCGGTGAACCCAGATATATAGAGAGCATCCACGCTGTGGACCTTCTGGTCTTTTGAAAGAACAAGGGCATCTACTTCATGACGCACCATTGCCTCGCGGACCTTTGCTAAACGTCCCAGATACACATCGGCTTCCATCCCTATGCCTCCTTCAGTATTTTTCTCATCTCCCTTTTTAGCTCCGGATGCTCCAGAGCAAAAGCAAGATTCGCTTTCAGAAATCCTGCTTTTGATCCGCAGTCATACCACGTGCCTTCAAGCTCGTGACCATACACTCTGCCTTCTTTCGCGAGTGCGTCAATGGCATCGGCAAGATACACCTCGCCATTTTTCTTTTTTACCTTTGCGATTTTTGGAAAGATTTCTGGTGTCAGCACAAATCGCCCAACACTCGCAAGCAGGGAGGGCGCGTACTTGGGCTCCGGCTTCTCCACCAGCTTCTCCACTCGATTATCGAGGACGGGTCTCGACAATTTTGCTATTCCGTATAATCGCGTATCTTGCCGAGGAACTTTGCACAGTCCGAGCACAGAAGCGTTGTGTTTTTCATACGCTTTTATCAACTGTCCGAGAGCCGGCACCTTGGAATGCACAATATCGTCCGCGTAAAACACGGCAAACGGCTCATCTCCGATTATCCCTCTCGCGCGCGCGATGGCATCGCCGGACCCCGCCGGTTCATCCTGACGCACGTAGACAAACTTTGCCAGCTTATGAAGATCTTTGATTTTTGAAAGCAATTCGTATTTTTTCGCGCGGCGAAGCATTGCCTCAAAATCGCTGTTTTTACTGAAATGATCGCCAATGCTCGCCTTATGCCGGTTTGTCACAAAAATTATGGTGTCAATGCCCGACGCCACTGCCTCTTCCACCAAGTATTGAATAACCGGTTTATCGCAAACAGGCAGCATTTCTTTTGGGATCGCTTTTGTCGCGGGCAAAAATCGGGTGCCCATCCCCGCGACGGGAATAATTGCTTTTTTAACCTTGAATATCATAACACGAATATTACGAATTTTTATTCGAATATACGAATACTCGAATGTACAAATTTATTTATAAAAATTTACTATTCTTTTGGGTTGTACTGTTTTCCTTCTGAAGTTCACCAAAATAGCGAGCTGTTTGTTGGTTGAAGTAAGATATCTCATAACCTGATAATAATCGTCCTTTGTTACTATGGATTTTGCTTTTAATTCCAATATTATTTTATCATCAATTATAAAGTCTACAACATTGCGCCCCTCCTTTTCGTCTTCGAATGATTTGGGTAATTTTGCTTCCCTTATAAAATTTATACAATTTCTTTTTAACAAACTTTCCATAGCATCTCCGTACTGTTTCTCGGATCTAAATTGTCCAAGTTCATTATGCACCTTAAAACACATACCACATACGCTGTAAGATAAATCCGGGTATAAAACTTTTTCTTTGTCCCTTATTATTCGCATATTTGTACATTCGCATAAAAATTCGAAACATTCGTGTTATATATGTTAGTAAGACTATATCACAAACGAAAAAGCCGTACAATCGTACGGCTCATGCCGCGCTATGTGTATTACTCCCCGAACGCGTATACCTTCCCATCGTAACTTGCGATATACACCCTCCCATCTCCTATGGCAATGCCGCGAGGTTCATCGGCAAGCGTATAACTCCAGATAATACTCCCGTCATCGCCCTTGAGCGCATAAAGAACTTTATTTTTTACAGCAGTGTACACTCGGCCTTGCGAATCAATCGCCACGGAAAATTGCTGGGCCCCCGGACTTGCTTGTCCAAATGACCA
>JACOUK010000084.1 GCA_016177905.1 Candidatus Spechtiibacteriota bacterium
CTGAGGATACTCTTGGATTTCTGTCGTAATTATGGGCATAGAGATTATGGTGGGCAGAGATCTCGTGGACCCTTAGGTGGTACCCTAGAGTAGCTGTGTCGTAACCTCCTATGAGCATGCCCATGCCGTGCCCTGCCAAGCCCTCTGCCATAACGCACCGTTGGACGGTAATGTTCGTGATGTCTGGCGAGACCGGAGACTCATACTTCCATACCTGTATGCCTTCATCGAGCGTCCAAGAACCGGAGCAGTGGTCTACGATAACGTTGTACGCACCACTGGCAATGCTGATGTAAATCTGCCCCGAGGCTGGGCTACCAGTACCATCAAGTCTGACACGAAGGTATCGGACTATGACATCATGGGCTCGGATACTTATCCCGGTGTAACCTCTAATAAGTATTCCACCGCCTGGAGCAGTTTGGCCCGCTATAGTCAGATATGGTTCAGTAATCGTTAAGCGGTCAACTAGCGGGATAACGCCCCCGACACGAAAAACACAGGTACGAGGGCCTGAAGCTGTGGCGCATGCTCTAAGACTGCCGGCAGGAGCTGGAACAGCATCTGCAAGGGTAGTCACCTCGATGACTCTTCCGCCCCGACCTCCTATAGATACGGCTCCCCAGCCTTCTGCGCCCGGGAAGGCGGGAGGAATTCCTGCTTGCACACGAAAAAGCAGAATAGACAACCCTGCCACAACAAAAACAACTAATGCGGAAAAAAATAGCTTACGTAAAAATTTTAGTTTCATAATGTATTATTCCGTCCGTTTAATAATAATAGATGTTTTTTTCTCATGGGGGAAAATCATGTCTCCATACTATCACAAACGTACAAACCGATCCATGACACGGGCCTTCTCCATGAGATTGTGTGCATCATAATAGATATCTGCTCGCTAGGCAAACACATTACCGACATTCGTTTACAAAAAGTTCCTTCATTTTCGTCGACCCCCCTACCATTCTATATACCTCGTGTTCTGTCCCGGGTATGTCATACCAACTCTTTTGAGAAGAAATTGCATCATAATAAAACTTGGCAAGAGGATAAGCACTGGATGAATCTTCTACAGTCTGCACAAAATTAACCTTTGTGCTGGGAAAACTGTACATTATATTTATTGCAGGAGAAACCAAGCTTTCATCTTGAAAGCGTCTGACTACATCCGGATTCGAGCCGTCACCCCTTACACAAGGGCCTGTCCTTTGGTTTATATCTTGCGCATATCCAAACATGTAATCAATTATACCTCTTCCCCGAAGATTTGTCGGGAAATAGCCTGAACTGCTGCTGTCAAAACACCCCGCGTCCCATCGGCCTACGGGTCCCCCTGTGAGGATAACCATATCCAGATAATCGCCCACGCCATAATCAGATAATCCATAACTAATCTGGAATGAACCTCCGCTGTTGCCAGTAGCGCACATTGCGTCGGAGTTGGCGGCTATGCCTTTGTCCTTTACCCATTTGACTACATCAGAAAATCCGCACATCGCTTTTCTAAATCCAGCTCCGCCGGTGCCAGTTCCCCAACCATACTCCCCGACCCATTTAATTCTGTATGTTTGAAATCCTTGTGAGCGCGCATACGCTGGAAGTTCATCAGAATAGTAATCCGTGCCGAATCTTCCAATAGCAAAGAAAATAGAGCCTTTACTGCCTTGCCCGCGCTCTTCCAGATCGATAATTCTTTCTGGTAAGTTGCAACCAGATCCGCATGCTGCTTCTGATTTTTTCACCACCGTGCCAGAAGATGTTGATATCGGTGTTGGTGGAGGGGTTGTTGGTGGGACTACCTTTTCAAAAAAATTTTTACCATCTGGAGATTTGCATTGTCGGGGATAAGATTCAAATATTGGATAACCAGCATTGGCACATTCCTCAAAATTCGTTATTTCTTCTGTAGCGATGAATTTATTTTGATATGCAAGTAAACCGATTCCTGCAATAACTAATACGGCAATCGTTAAAATTCCATAAAATAATTTTTTGTTTTCCATCATAGTTCAATGACTCCTCCTTTCCGCACTATACCATACTATCTTTTTTCTTTCTCAATCTTCTCACAATAAAGAAGATCGCTCCTATGCCAATAATAAGGGACGAGCCGAGTGGACCTAGGGAGAATCGAACTCCCGCCCTCGGTATGCAAAACCGACGCACTGCCACTGTGCTATAGGCCCGCGAATTTCGCCCAAGAAAATGAACGAAGCGAATTTGATTGGGTGCGAAATTCAGCACCCCGAACCGTGCAAGCGAAGCGAGCTCTGGTTCGGGGCTACATTTATTTCTTCTCTTCCGCCTTCGCAAACATTTCCGCAATCTCGCCCACTGCCTTTTGTAATTCTTGTGCGGCTTCAAGATTGACCTCTCTCTTGTTTTTTGAGCAAAGTTTCGCTGCCTTCCAAAATTTTTGATGAAGATCGGGAAACATTTTAAGATGTTCCTCTTTGAAATAGTCAGTCCAGAGAATAAGAAGCTCTTTTTTGCAAAGTTCTGCGTGCTGTTCTTTCACCATCACATACCGCATAAGCGATTGGGCTTTGTTTTTTATCTCTGGCGCTCCTCCTTCCATAAATTCTTCGGGGCTTGGCGGAACAAGCTCCTGAATTTTTTCCACCATCTTCACGACTGTCTTTGCCGCGGTCAACGCTTGCTCCGGCGTATAAATGCCGCAGGGAATGTCGCAGTGAGCAAGAGCGTCTTTAATGTTAAAAATTTTGTGTATTATTTTTATCATTATTTTTAAGTTAATTATCTACTTCGATTTTATTGAAGTCCCTCGCTTATGCTCGGGACACTCAAACTTTCAGCCAAATTAAAAATTTGGGCAAGTTTGGTGGGCGTGCTTGGAGTCGAACCAAGGACCCCGTCATTATCAGTGACGTGCTCTTACCAACTGAGCTACACGCCCACCGCATCGCCTTCATAAAATCAACATCACTAATCCTAACACAAAAACCCCGCGAGTCGCGGGGTTTTTGCTTATGCTTCTTACGGTGCATACCGCCTTGCCTCGCCGTAGCCCTCGCGGGCGTAGGCGGGAGTCTCGTTTAGGTATAGAGACCAAAACCTGAAAGTTAAAACTCGAATTCGGTGTTTCAACTTCCGTCGCCTTTTATTTTTACATACCATAGGCATATAAAAATTTAAAAATTGTTCCATCGACAGCTTCCGCTACCGATGCCTTGTTACGACTTCACCCTTATCACCGATCTTACCGTAGGCCTCCAACTTACGTCGGAGAACTTCGGGTACTACCGGCTCCACTGGTGTGACGGGCGGTGAGTACAAAATTTGGGAACGTATTCACCGCGGTATGGCTGACCCGCGATTACTAGCGAATCCGGCTTCATGAGGTCGAGTTTCAGACCTCAATCCGAACTTAGACCAGTTTTGATGCGATTGGCTCCACCTTACGGTTTTGCAACGCATTGTACTGGCCATTGTACCACGTGTGTCGCCCAAGACATCAAAGGGACACGCTGACTTGGTGTCGTCCCCACCTTCCTCCCACTGAACGCGGGCAGTCCTGTCTGACAACATATAACAGACAGCAGGGGTTGCGCATGTTACCCCATTTAAGGGAGCAGCTCACGCCACATGCTGACAACAGCCGTGCATCACCTGTTCAAGTGTCCTTGTAGATATCCCCGCGTTTCCGCAGGGTTGCACTTGAATTTCAAGTCTTGGTAAGGTTCTTCGTTTGTTGTCGAATTGAACCACATGGTCCTCCGCTTGTGCAAATTCCCGTCTATTCCTTTGAGTTTTAGCCTTGCGGCCGTACTTCCCAGGCGGGAGACTTAACGCGTTAGCTTCGCCACCTGAAGGGTCGACACTTCAGACAGCTAGTCTCCAACTTTTACAGCGTGGACTACTGGGGTATCTAATCCCATTCGATGCCCACGCTTTCGTCTATCAGCGTCAGAGTCGCGCTAGTTCGATGCTTTCGCCTTTGGTGTTCCCCACGATATCAACGGATTTCACCCCTACACCGTGAGTTCCACGAACCTCTCACGCTCTCTAGCCTTGCCGTTTCTCCCGCGCTTTCGAGGTTAAGCCTCGAGATTTGACAAGAGACTAACAAGGCAGCCTACAGACCCTTTACGCCCAATAAATTCGGATAACGCTTGGGGCACTCGTTTTACCGCTGCTGCTGGCACGAGTTTAGCAGCCCCTTATTCTTCCGGTACGCTCACCCTTCGATTGCTCTTAGGGTTGTTCCCGGACAAAAGCAGTTTACAATCCGAAGACCTTCATCCTGCACGCGGCGTCGCTCCATCAGGCTTTCGCCCATTGTGGAAGATTCTCGCCTGCTGCCTCCCGTAGGAGTGGGGACCGTGTCGCAGTTCCCCTGTCGGCGGTCATGCTCTCACACCGCCTACCCGTCATCGCCTTGGTGAGCCATTACCTCACCAACTAGCTGATAGGCCGCAGGCCATTCCTGTTCCGGCATCCTTGCGGACACCTTTACCCTTTCGGGACTATCAGATATTAGCCCCGCTTTCGCGGGGTTATCTCTGTGAGCAGGGTATGTTCCTACGTGTTGCTGACCCATTTGCCGCTGAACGTACAATTTTGCTTGCGCAAAATGTTACGTTCCGCTCGACTTGCATGCCTTATCCACGCCGCCAGCGTTCATCCTGAGCCAGGATCAAACTCTCAATATTGGCTCAAACTTTTTTGAGTACTGTTACGGTATGCACCGTATGAAGCACAAGTCCCGATCGCGCACAGCGCGCATCGGGAATATACATATACAGTTTTTAATGAACTTGTATCTATCGTACCGTAAACCTGTGATTCTAGTCAAGTACCCCGCAATAAAAGGTCTTAAGAATAGAAAAGCCGCTCTGCTGTTGAGTGGCTTTATGTTTGCCAAGATGCAACATTTCACACCCTATCCGCTTTCTGGATGCACTCCTGTTTCCCCTTCGCCATCAAGTCCCGCGCCGTGTTCGGATTCTAACCCATTACGGCTATGCCCCCATGTTTTGTTCTCACCCGGCATTGGAAACTCGCTTTCCGGATATTGATATATATCAATGCCGCCGCCGTCAATCATGATTCCGATACTTCGCGCGTTGGGACGGTTTTTAATACACTCCCCGCTTACATTTCCCATACCGCTTCCGTAATCGGACGAAGCTCTGTACGTATCATTCCCGTTATTATCGACAAAAAGTCCGATGCCATTGCAATTCGACGCGCCGGCGCTTAAGCTTGTGATGTAATACATGTCATTTCCCTTCTCGTTTATAAGAACCCCCAAACTGAAATCATGGCCGGCCCCAAGGTTCATGCAGCACGATGGCCGCGTCCCGTTAAATACATCATCTCCATCGCCCGCATCCGCAAGGATGCCTACCGCGAAATGCGCGGCGGCGCCCTGTACATACCAATACGCGTCGTAGCGATCATTTCCACCGCCGTCTGAAAGAATGCCTGTGCCCTGCCAATATCCCGTCCCCTGCGCGAATACAGAGGCCTCATAGGTGTCATCTCCCTCTTTATCGCGAAGTATTCCAAGGCCTCCCGAGAGGAACGTTCGCTTATTTTTATCATTTCCCCTTCTGCCAAATCCCGCGCCTTGACAAAAACTGCTGTTGCCCTTGTCCGGGAGTTGCGGAGTGTAATAGAGAGGAATGCCGCCCTTAGCCGGATCGCCGTGATCACAACTATAGGAATCATTCCCTCCCTCATCAAAAAGAATCCCAACTCCGGCGACATATCCGAAACCCTGCGCAAAACTAAAGGATCGGTACGAGTCATTGCCGCGTCCTCGATCAATCAATATGCCAATGCCAAATTGCGCGGATCCCTGCGACGCGGTTTCAGAAACATAGACGTCGTCTCCGCCGTCGTCAAAAAGAACTCCCACGCCAAAATGCGCGTATCCTTGGCTCGCGCGCAATGACTGATACGTATCGTTGCCGCCGCCAAAGTCAAAAAGCATTGCGATGCCGTTTCGAGCGCCGCCTTGCCTTGAATGATTCGACAAACTTATTCCATTACCGTTAGCGCGGCCGCCGTCATCAGGCGCAAGAAGTCCTTTTTCGCCCGATAAAGCCGAATTGGTTTCGTAGCCATATTTGTCGTTGCCCGCAAGATCAATTACGATGCTTACCGCATTTACGCCTGATGTGTTTGACGCGACATCGTTCAAATACACGTCATCGCCGCCAAGATCAATCAGGAGCAATATATTTTCCTTTTTATCTTGATGCGTGTCAGAAGAACCATCGTATATATGGAACCATCCGGCTCCAGTGGATAAATCGTAGCGCACCCCTTTTTGGCCAACAAAAGGAGACCAATCAATATCTTCTATCGCAAAGGCGATCTGGCTTGCGGCGCGATACAGATTTCCCCGCGCGATACTCGCGAAATAACCACGGTCCGAAAGCAAGGGATCGGGGGCGTTATTTCCAAAATCCGCAAGAATAAAATTTCCCCCGTAACGATTCCACCAATTTGCGTCATGGCTCCATGCTTCCTTGTCCATTTCTGCACGAGCTTTCAGCCCCTCAATTATTGTCCACAACAGCGGTGTTAAAGATTTTTTAAGCTCGGAGGGAATTTCTCCTGACTCTTCTTGGCAACCACTCGCGTATTCACACAGCGCCTTGAGAGCTTGATCAAAATCTCCCGGCAAATTATTGCTATCAATTGGTTTTTCTTCATCAAGAACATAGTCCAAAAGACGTGATGAATGACGGATAATGCTCGCGGCGGGGTGTTTTCCTTTCATATAAAAATCGAGCGCTCCCGCGGCAAAACCCTCAAAACAACCCGCGCGGGCCGGCTCGGCCCTTACCCTCACAAACCACGGAAGTAAAAATTCATCTGAAAGATATCCATGCGTGCTGTATGGCGATTCTTCCCAGTCGGATGACAAGAAACCAAAGTTTGATCGCTTGAGATTTGCGTTTGCTAACGCCTGATCAAGCAGTGGCGCGTTTCCATCAGCTTTGCATGCGGACTCTTGAAATTCCCCGTCCCACATCCGTAACGACTGCGCCTTTGTAGGAGTTGGCGTAACAAAAGTAGGTGTGGGGACAGCTGTCTCAACTTGAGGCGGCGACTTTGCGTCAGACGCGCATGCTGTAATAATGAGAAAACCAAAAAAAACCGGCGCAAAAAACAAAAATTTCAGAAACTTTCGTTGCTTTGCCATTCGCACTTTCTCCTTTTTCTTTCATTTTTTGATTTTCAAAGATCACCAACATTATAATCGTTTCGTATCATATAGTGTATAGGAAAACTGGTTTTTTGCAAATATGCCATGTAATTGGCGGGTCAGCGCTCCTTCGGACAAATTCCGCCAAAAACGGCGAGCTCAAGATATTGTGCGAAGAGGTGAAAGAGTTGTAACATAAAGTCATGGCGTCATCTATCGAAAACACCAGACATTCTTTCGCCCACCTATTGGCGGCCGCGGTAAAAAAACTCTATCCGGGAGTGAAACTTGGCATTGGGCCGACGATTGAGAACGGGTTTTACTATGACTTCGGAGATCTAAAGATAGGCAAAGATGATTTGTCCAAGATTGAAAAGGAAATGATAAAAA
>JACOUK010000018.1 GCA_016177905.1 Candidatus Spechtiibacteriota bacterium
AGGCAACTTTATCGTGGGCGGCAACGCGACAACCACAGCATCGAACGGTAACTTCGCGACAGCTGGAGGAGTTTATGTCACTGGAACTTCCACGTTTGCAGGTCTTGGAGGTTTTGGCAGCGGACTTCTTGTCACAGGTGCGGCTTCAACCACAGGAAACTTGATCGTGGGCGGCAACGCCACCACAACAGCTTCGTCTGGCAACTTCGCAACAGCGGGAAATATTCTCGTAGGTGGCAGTGCAGGCAATGCCAACGCGACAACAACAGCCTCGAATGGTAACTTCACAACTGTTGGGACAACAACAATTACTGCTGTTACCGGAGGAACATCAACGCTAGTGCTTGTTCCGCAAGGAACAACAACTGGGGGCAGGATTATTATCAGGCAGGCAGGAGGAGCTACTTGTTTATCACTCTCTATCAGTGAGGGAGGTTCGTGGAGCACAACTACAATCACGTGTCCGTAATTAGTGGTTCGATTGGCTAGTCTGGCATGATTTTCTATGCCAGACTAGCAAGGATAGTTTAATCTTACTTGTACTACTATAAATGATAAAACGTCTTACAATTATCGCGCTCACATTTCTTACCGCGTTCCCGCTTTCGGTGTTCGCCGTGCAGGATGTGATACTTACGACCGTTCTGATCAACATCGAAAATCCCGGCACAATTTTGCAAATCGAAGGCTACACCATCGATCAAATAGTGGTGAATTCCACAAGCACGGTGATCACGATGTCTGCGGGAGGGACTGCAGTGACGCTCTCGAGCGGATCAAGGTATCGCTTTACTGTGGAAGGCGTTACGGATCCGGGCACAGTTTGCGGACAGGGAAGTTCGAGTCTGACGATTCCCGCGCAATCCAGCGCCGTGGCTGTGACTATCACGCCTTCTACGATATGTCCAACCGGTGGAGGCGGAGGAGGCGCTCCAGTTCCACAAGCTACTCCAACCCCGGCGCCGACAGCTTCTGTCACTCCCACTCCAACACCTACACCAGTTGCTTCTCCAACTCCAATTCCCACGCCAACGCCAGCTCCCACCGCGGCGCCGACAGCTCCCACAACAACAGATGGCAAGGTGACTGCAAGCGCTACGCAAGGAGGAAAGACTACGGTAGTTACGAGTGATAATACAACAGCAGGAGTTGAGATAGCCGCGTCAGCGCTTTCAGCGGATACGGCAGTCACTGTGGCTTTCATAGCAAAGACAGCGTCATCCGTATCAGCGGCAGTCGCGGCAGTTCCTTCCGGACAGCAAGTGGTTGGAACCAACGTGTATAACTACGGGGCAACAGTCGCGGGTGTAGGGCTTACCATATTCAAGGCAGATGTTACCGTGAGCTTTACCTATACCGACGCGCAGATTGCGGGTCTTAACATCGCAAGTATCAAAGTCAACTACTACGACGAAGCGTCAAAAACTTGGAAAGCGCTTCCTACGGTGGTGAATACCGTGACGAAAATGATAACCGCGACGACGAATCACTTCACATACTTTGGGATATTCGGCGAGCCTGCGCAACTTGTCTCAAAAGTTGACTTGAAGGGCGGAACTCTCAAGGAAGGCGATCTCATTCGAGGTCCAGACGGCATCAAGGTATATATCATCAATGCCTTTGGCTACAAGCGGCATGTCTTTAATCCTGCGGTGTTTAAGATGTACAAGCACTTTGCATGGGGAGGTGTGAAGAGTGTAAGCAAGCAAGTAGCTGATTCTTACATAACGTCTGACATATACCGAGCAGACACTGATCATAAAGTGTATTCCCTCGAGGAGATAAGCGAGGCAAAGGGGCAAGCGACGAAGCATCATCTTGAAATGACCGCCGAACAGTTTGTCACGAAAGGATACAACTGGAATCAGATCTTTATCGTCAATAAACAAGAGCGCGATTACTACACAACAGGAACTGCTATAACGAACTAGCAATACAGCCCGACCCTTCTTCCTTGTAGAAGGCATGTCGGAAAACGAAAATTTCCCCGATGAGGGGAATTTTCGTTTTATCTGGGAAAGCGTATGATATAATAGCAAACAATGAAGGATGTTTTCAGCAAAATTCCTAAAGTCTTCATACTTCTCCTAAACTGGAACAACTGGCATGAAACCGAGGAATGTTTGAAGTCGCTTGAAAAAGTTGACTATCAAAATTTTGAAGTAATTGTTGTAGATAATGGATCAAACGAAAGGCCTCCCATAAATCCGCCTACCTCACCTCTGGCCCCTCTCTCGCCTCGCTCGCTCGGCGAAGCGGGCCTTAATAAGGAGAGGGGGGTGGGGGGTGAGGTCGCGAAGCGCGGGAGAGTAGAATTGATATGCAACGATACCAATCTCGGTTTCGCCGGCGGCAACAATGTCGGCATCCGATACGCGCTCGCGCATGGCGCGGATTATGTTCTGTTGCTCAATAACGACGCGGTTGCAGCGCCGGATTTTTTGACAGAACTTATGAAGGCGGCGGAAAGCAATCCGAGCTTTGGAATTTTGGGTTCGCGGATTTATGCGTATGGCACTAACAACATAATTTTTGAGGGAGGCAAGGTTAATAGATGGCTGACCAGTGGAGAACATGCAACATGCAACATGCAATATGCAATATACAAAGTCGTTGACTATATCACCGGCGCCGCAATGCTAGTGAAGCGTGAGATGATAGAGAAAATAGGTATGATGCGCGAAGAATATTTTTTGTATTACGAAGATGTGGATTGGTGCGTAAGAGCGAAAAAAACAGGATACAAATGCGTCCTTGTGCCGACAAGCAAGGTCTGGCATAAAGTTTCTGCGACAACCAAAGAGGGTTCGCCAAGCTATATTTATTATCACACTCGCAACTCCCTCATGCTCGCCAAGTTCAACGGCAACTGTATTCAAAAAACTGCCGCATACATTCTCGGCGCATGGATTTTGCTCAAACAACTGCCAAAATTTTTACTTGTGGTGAGCCTGCCGAACCACTGTGCCGACAAACGCATCTGGGCAACCTCAATGATACAAGGCGTTGGTGATTTTTATAGGGGTAAATATGGAAAATATGCGTATCGGAATTGACTGCCACAATTTAGAGGGACCGAGAACCGGAGTGGGCCGGTATCTTTGGAATTTGTTAAAAGAATGGTCACGTCAGGACTTTGTATATAATTCACGCGATCGAACTCATTGTATACAATTTTTCCTATACTTCAAAAACGAAATTCCGCAAGATATAGAAGAGGCGGTTAATTTTAAGTCCATACCATATACCCACGATCGTGGGTATATGGTCAGATGGAATATAAGGGTATTGAATGTCAAGAGCAATGCGCTTTTCAAACATTGGCACCTTGCGCGCGCTGCGAAGAAAGATAAGGTAGATGTTCTTTTTTGTCCTGATTATGTCTTGCCATTTTTTCTTGATTCGCGGATTAAAACAGCCCTTACGATTCACGATATAATCTATGAAGCGCGGCCAAATGAGTATTCGTGGCCATCAGTAGCTGATAGAATTTTGCTTGCGTGGGCATCGAGGCAATCAGTAAAGAAGGCGGATGTTATCTTTGCGCCATCGGAATTTACCAGAAGCGAAATTCTAAAATACTATAAAGCAAATCCAAAAAGGGTAGTGGTGACTCCACTTGCGCCTGACCCTATTTTCAGACACTATTCCCACGATCCTCGGAATAGTGTCACGGACGAAATAATAAAAAAATACGGTATCCACGGCAAATACATATTTTTTGTCGGCTCAATTTTTAACCGCCGGTTTATTCCTCAAAAAATTTTGGCATTCGCAAAGTTTGCGAAAACGCATGTTGACTTTCACTTTTTGATTATTGGCAAGAATTATACAAAGCCGTATCAAGATATTAGTGCGCTTGTCGCCGGAGCTAACGAGGAGCTTGGCCGCGAGGCAATAATCTGGCGTACATTTGTAAGCGACGAAGAGTTGGTTCGCCTCTATAACGGCGCGTTTGCGACGCTTTGGCTCTCAAGTTACGAGGGTTTTGGCCTGCCAGTCCTTGAAAGCATGGCATGCGGAACGCCGGTGATAACCTCGCGAGGAGGTTCGTTGCCGGAAGTAGCGGGTGACGCGGCTCTTTATGTTGAACCGCCTTGAGTTACTCAATACCGTTTTAATCGCGAATCGCGAAAAAGTAGAATATACAAAAATCACATTATAATACGATCGTACTACAATGTGATTACAGATTTATTGCAAGTCCTAAAATTCAGTGATACCATAGGTGGTATATGAATTTGGAAAGTCTTGTGAGAAAAATTGCCACTCCGCTTGCTGCTGCACTTGCTGTAGAGATTGTGGGGGTGGTTTTTTTGATGGTAGGGATCTTGCCAAAAGAAGCGGCGTTTTTTCTTGCTGGGATACTCGCGTTTTTTGTAATTTTTGCGCCGCTCAAATCAGCAGTGCTTTTTGCTGTTTTTTCAATTCCCCTCTATACAGCCCTGCCAATCACGGAATCGTTTGATTCGATGGCGAGCTGGAGAATAATTGTCGCGATTTTGTTTTTGAGAGTGTTATTGAGGAGTCCTTGGGCAGGGAAGTATCCAAGAATTCCTCTGACGAGATTGAGTATAGTAGTCGGGTTATTTTTTATTTTCGGCGCATTGTCGTTGCTGGTTGCCCGCGAGCCGATGTTTGGTGTAAAAAAACTTGCCTACCTTGCGAATATTTTTAGTTTGTTTTTTGTTATTCAGGCAACGATAAAAAATAAAGACGACTTTATTGCTGTTTTAAAATATGCGCTGGGGGGATTCATTGTAACCCTGGCTGCCGGGTACGCCCAATTTACCGCAGTTCTTTTCGCGCCGTTGTACAGTTTTTGGTTATGGTGGGCCGCGCATGTAATTCCAGTTTTTTATGGCGCGGATCTTGGGCGTCTTCTCACGCACGCGAATACATGGTTTTCCTACTATAAAAACGGGGAACCGACACTTCGCATATTTTCTGTTTTTCCGGATTCACACTCGTTCGCGCTGTATATGGTGCTTATTCTGCCGATTCTATCTATTTTTTTGCTAAAATTTAAGAGGGCTCCTTCCCGCGCGCTCGGAGGAACTCTCTTCAATATATCTGCTCTTGCAGGTATCGCGGTGCTTGTACTCCTTGCAATTATTTTTTCCGGGACTCGGGGAGTGTGGATCGGGGCGGTTCCAAGTTTCCTTTTCGTTCTTATCTCCTTTCTCTTCCTGAAGCTTCATGTGAAAAAAATTGAGAGAATCGTTAAAATCTTACGGGAAACGCGCGAGAGATTCGCCACTGTTCTTTATATAGGGCTTGTGTAGAATGTATCCGCGACCAAGAAAGGCGCTTCGGCCCACAGCTTGTATCTTGATGTTATCGCGGAAATGGGAATCTTTGCGGGGATTGCGCTGATTCTGATTTTTTTGGAGATTCTTCGGCAGGCATTTAAAGTTTGGAGAGATAGCCCGGATCCCTTATTTTCAGCGTTTGGAGGTTTTTTTGCAATTTACTTCCTTTGGGCGATGGCGTACAGTGTAGTGGATGTTGTTTTGTTGAACGACAAAGTATTGCTGTTGTTTGTGACACTGGTTGCATTGCTGTATGCAGTTGGAAAGAAAGTGTAAAGCAATAATTTTATGTCACTAGTCTCCATAACCATCGCCGCGAAAAACGAGGAAAAGAATATAGAGAAGTCTTTATCCTCGGCGCTACGTCAGTCGCACAATCCGATCGAAATTTTTTTGATTGACGACACTTCAACGGACAAAACGGTTGAAGTTGCGGAGCTGTGCTATAAAAATTATCTGGAGTCAAATACGGAGGTCGTCAAAAAATTCACGATCATAAAAAATGCGGTGAATCTCGGTTTTGGGGGCAGTCATAACGTGGGAATACGCAGGGCAACTGGCGATTTTGTGCTATGTCTCAATGCCGATTGTGAACTTGATAAAGATTATGTACAATATGCACTAGAAGCTTTTGGGCGAGATTCTAAAATTGCGGCTCTTCAGGGGAAGCTAATAAATCGGCGCACCGGGAATATTGATACAACTGGACTTTTGATATTTAAAAATCGGAGAGTAGTAAATCGCGGACAGGGCGAAAAAGATCGCGGGCAGTTTGAAAAACAAGTGGAAGTATGGGGTGCGGATGGAGCGTCGCCGATGTATCGAAGAGAAGCGCTTGACGACGGAAAAATAGGAGATGAGTATTTTGACGAAGACTTTTTCGCGTATAAAGAGGATATAGATCTTGCGTGGCGCATGAGACTTGCGGGGTGGCATGCATTCTATCAGCCAAAAGCAATCGGATACCACGATCGTTCTGCCGGAGAGGGGACGACAACGAATCTTTTTGAAATAGTTCGCGCGCGGCGAAATATCAGTGAGTTCGCGAAATTTCATTCATTCGCGAATCAGCGATTGATGCAAATAAAAAACGAAATTCCTTCCTCTTTTTTTAAAAATTTTCCATGTATTTTTTTGAAAGAAGCAATGTCGTGGCCGTACGTGCTGATATTTGAAAGGTATGGCTGGAAATCCGCTTTTTTATTTTTTCGCTTAGCGCCGAAAATGCTTCAAAAGCGTTTCGTTATAATGGGGAAAAAGAGAGTGAGTGATTCTGAAATCGAAACATGGTTTCTTCAATAAAAAAAGTTTCCATACCCGCGATTATTTTACTGATTCTGTCCGGCGTGTTTTTTTTCTATCATGCGGCACGAACGGTGCAGATAGTGGGAAGTGAAAGAAACGGGAATGTAAATGGAATAGCCGCGATTTTTCCTGGCATTCCCATTCCAGAAACGGACAGAATTGATATCCTTATTCTTGGAATCCGGGGGTTGGGGGACGACCCTAAAGAAGAAAACAACGGAGAATTGCTTGCCGATTCGATTATTCTTTTAAGCTATGATACCAAGCGAAACAAAGCCTCGATTGTTTCCATCCCCCGCGATCTTTATGCGGAAATCCCCGGATACGGAAAGGAAAAAATCAATGCGGCGTACGCAATAGGAGAGGATCGGAATTATGGGTACGGCCGTAAAGGCTTAGAACTTTCCGAAGCGCTTCTGTCAGTAATTTCTGGAGTGTACATTGATTATGCGATGCGCATCGATTTCGACGGGTTTAAGAAAATTATTGATCAGTTGGGCGGAATCACCATTCATCGGGATTCTCCATTTGAAGAGCCCCGACAATGGATACACGACGGAAAAAACGAGAGCGCGTATTGGCGGCTCGATCAAGCTGGCTGGACTTTTTATGTCCCAAAGGGCAGTAATCTTTTGACCGCGGAAGATGCGTTGTATTACGCGCGTTCCCGTTATTCAAGCACTGATTTCGATCGCATGGCGCGGCAGCAGGAGGTGATTGCGGCGCTGAAAACAAAAGCATTGAGCCTTGGAGTGCTTGCCAATCCTGTTAAAATATTTCAGATTTTGGATGTTATCAAAGATCACGTCCGCACGGATATGCCGATTTCCAAAATAAAGGAACTCGTTGAACTTGCGAGGAAGGCAAAAATCCAGGACTATCGGCATGAAGTTCTTACATCAGGCGAGGGAGGATTGCTATACGAAGATTCTGTCGATGGCCGTTTCGTGCTTCTTCCAAAAGACGGCGATTACAGCAAGATTCAGGAATTTTTTAAATCAATTCTAGAATAATCAATGAATACACGCACACCCATTCAAATATTGATATTTTCTGCGGTGTTTTTGGGAATCGTGGTTGGTTTTGGAGGAGGATATATTTTCGGGAAAGGGAGTTCCAAGGATGCGGCAGGGGTCGTGAATTTTACAGAATTCGAGAAAGTTTTTTCGAAAAAGCCGACTTTTGAACTGCTTCAGGAAGGCGTGAAGGTCATTCGGAGCAAATATGTCGCAAGTTCGGAAATCACCGAGGAGAATTTGATTTATGGCGCGATGGAGGGAATGCTGAAGTCCCTCGGCGATCCGTACAGTGTATTTTTTCCGCCGAAAGAAGCAAAAATATTTGAGGAAAATGTGCAAGGAAGTTTTGACGGGATTGGCGCTGAAATTGGCATGCGGAATGAAGTTTTAACGGTGATTTCTCCTCTTAAAGATAGCCCGGCGGAACATGCTGGCTTGAGGGCGGGGGATAAAATAATAACTATTGATGCGAAAGAAACGAAGAGTCTCACTTTGGATCGTGCGGTTGCGATGATACGAGGGCAAAAGGGAAGCAAGGTTACTCTGAAAGTGGGTCGAGAAGGCGTGAAAAATGAGATTGAAGTTACAATTGTACGGGATACGATCAGAATTCCGAACTTAAAATTTGAAAAAAAGAAAGACGATATCGCCTACATTGCGCTCTACCAATTCACGGAAAGCGCTTCAAAAGATTTTGAGGACGCAGTTGGTGAAATTTTGCAGTCTGGCGCGAAACGTATAATCCTTGACCTGCGCAATAATCCCGGGGGATACCTTGATGTGTCGGTGGACATTGCCGGGTGGTTTTTAAAGCAAAATGAGCTTGTGGTGACGGAGGATCATCGAGGGAAGGGAGCAAATCGCACGTACACTACACATGGGACAGGAGTTCTTGAAGGATATCCGCTTGTGATTCTTATAAACAAGGGTTCCGCGTCGGCTTCGGAAATTTTGGCTGGAGCGCTTCGTGATCAACGCGATATCAAACTTATCGGCGAAAAAAGTTTCGGAAAGGGTTCTGTCCAGGAGCTGACCAGTCTTTTCGACAGATCGAGCATTAAAATTACGATCGCAAAATGGCTTACGCCCAAAGGCATTTCGATTGAGGATAATGGTCTTACGCCAGACGTTTCGATAGATATGAGCGAGGACGAGTTTGATAAAAACGGAGATATACAACTTGCGAAGGCTATTGAAGTTGTCAAAGGATTATGATAAAATAAAAAGAATATCGCTATGCGAATTATACTTTTGGAAAACGTTGAAGATCTAGGCAAGAAATGGGAGGTGAAAGAGGTCGCGGATGGATACGCGAGGAATTTTCTTATTCCGAAAGGTTTCGCCAAACCCGCCACAGAAAGTGAAATAGAAGAAGCGGAGAGACGGCGCGCGGAAGAAGAAGCGCGGGCAAAGAAAGAACTTGAGATTATAGAGGGTATTGTCTCAAAACTTGATGGATATGAGCTGAAGGTCCAAATGATGGTTGGCGAAGAAGGGCAACTCTATGAGGGCGTGAACGCGCAAAAGATTTCGATTAGACTCAAGGAGGAAGGTTTTGACGTTGCCCCAAAGCAAATACAGCTAAAAGAAGTGATAAAGGAGCTCGGAGAGTTTCCAGTAACTCTGGAGCTGGATCATGGCTTGGAAGCGGAAATACGGGTAATTGTGGAGGCAGCGTAATATGGCAAAATATATTTTCGTTGCGGGAGGCGTCATGAGCGGCATTGGCAAAGGTGTCGCTACCTCATCCATAGGCACGCTACTTCAGGCGCGCGGCTACAATGTTACCGCGATAAAAATCGACCCATATATAAATGTAGACGCCGGCACCATGAATCCGATAGAACACGGGGAAGTTTTTGTGACAGAAGATGGAATGGAATGCGATCAGGATCTTGGAAATTATGAACGGTTTCTTGATAAAAATGTGTACTCGATGAATTACATGACTACCGGACGAGTCTATCAGACCGTTATCAATCGGGAACGAAATTTAGGATACGAAGGAAAGTGTGTTGAGGTGGTGCCGGATATTCCCGAGGAGGTGATCCGGAGAATCGCGAGAGTTACGAGAGAAAGTAAGGCAGATTTTGTGCTCATAGAAATCGGGGGAACTGTCGGAGAATACCAGAATATGCTTTTTTTGGAAGCCGCCCGAATGATGCGTCTGCGCCGCCCCAAAGACGCGCTCTTTATTCTGGTAAGCTATTTGCCGGTGCCAAAAATGATCGGCGAGATGAAAACAAAGCCGACTCAATACGCGGTGCGCACGCTAAACTCGACTGGAATTCAGCCGGATATTATTCTTGCGCGGGCCGAGCGGGCGCTGGACGCTCCGCGCAAGAAAAAAATTTCATTATTTTGCAACATCGCGGAAGAAGACGTGATTTCCGCTCCGGATATTACAAGCATTTATGAGATTCCGATAAATTTTGAGAAGGAAAATCTTGGAAAGCGGATTTTAAACAAATTCGACATGCGCGACATGGGATGCGACTTGCGGCAATGGGAGAAACTTGTGGAGGTTATACAAAATTCAAGCGAACCAGTGAAAATCGGGATCGTGGGGAAGTATTTTGAGTCAGGAGAGTTTATCTTATCGGATGTGTACATTTCTGTTATCGAAGCAGTGAAGCACGCGGCGTGGTTTCATAAGCGAAAGCCCGAAATTTCGTGGCTGAATTCCGAGCATTATGAAAAATACCCCGAATCACTTTCAGAGCTTAAAGCGTACGGCGGAATTATCGTGCCCGGAGGTTTTGGTTCGCGCGGGGTGGAAGGGAAAATTGCGGCGATTCGATTCTGCCGGGAAAATAATATCCCGTATCTCGGACTTTGTTATGGAATGCAGCTAGCGACAGTCGAATTCGCAAGGAATGTCTGCGGTTTGGAAAAGGCGAATACAACAGAGATTGATCAAAAAACCGCATATCCCGTGATTGATGTAATGGCAGAGCAGAAAGTGAATATACAGAAGAAGCATTTTGGCGCTTCCATGCGCTTGGGAGCGTATCCGTGCGAGCTTCAGGCCGGGAGTATAGCGCACGGCGCATATAAAAGTTTCAGCGTCAAGCAGGAGAAATCTGAAAGAGGAAATTTTTTGATTTCCGAAAGACATCGCCATCGCTATGAATTGAACAATGAATACAGAAAAACCCTTGAGGACAAGGGCATGGTGATGTCGGGAATCAATCTCGACCGTAATTTAGTGGAGATTGTGGAGCTTCAGGGTCATAAATTTTTTGTCGGCACCCAGTTTCATCCGGAATTTAAATCCCGTCCGCTTCGTCCGCATCCGTTGTTTGCGGCTTTCGTGAAAGCGACTATCCTTTAACAGAACAGGGACATTCACGCGGGTGACCTCTGCCCAACGTGGACATAGTCCGCCAGTTGGAATCATAGCAGTTACCTCCTTTTCTAGGTTTCTATATTCACCACTTTTGCAATCCTCTGCTTGCCATCGAAGCGAGTTTTTTGTATAGTCTTAAAAGACACCTTGCCTTCTTTAAGAGCATAGAGCGTATCGTCGCCGCCCTTTTTAACATTCAATCCGGGAAGAAATTTTGTGCCGCGCTGGCGCACTAAAACATTGCCGGGTTTTACAATTTGGCCCGCAAAGAGCTTGATGCCGAGCCGTTTGGATTTGGAATCTCGGCCTAATTTTGTTGAACCGGCCGCTTTAGTTTTCGCCATGGGTGATCAAATAAAACAATTTATAAAATCTTATGAATCCGAGCTTGCGTTGGGAGTGGGTGTGATTCTTATTTCCCTTATCAGTTTTGCCGCCGGCAGATTAACCGCTCCCAAAACAGAGAAACAAGCAATTTCGATAGAGAAACTCGGAGCATCTAGTTTTGAGAATATCATATCCTCCCAAGGATTGCAAGCGTCTTCGACTCAAAAGAAAAAAACGCAAGGACTTTTTGTCGCGAGCAAAAATTCCACTAAGTATTATTTGCCTACATGCGCCGGAGTGAAGCGAATTAAAGAGGAAAATAAAATTTGGTTTAACTCCAAAGAAGAAGCAGAGGGTTTAGGTTATACACCCGCGAGTAATTGTCCCGGGTTATAAGATTATGGAGTGCGCAGGATGCAATCCTTTCTCGTTCTACATTTTTTTCTTGTCTTATGATATAATTTTTTTATGGCAAGATGCGTAATTAAAGATATTGTAAACAAGGAAAATAGTCAAGTTTCTGTTGCCGGCTGGGTGCATGCGAAAAGAGTTCATGGGAAGATTACGTTTATTGATTTGCGCGATGCGTCGGGGATTTTGCAAGTGGTTTTTACGCAGCAGAATGCCGAACTTTTTAAGATTGTGGATGCGGTGAGGCCCGAATGGGTGCTCAAAATTTCAGGTACGATACAAAAGCGGCCGGAGAAGATGAAGAATCCGGAAATTATCACGGGAGATTTTGAGATGATCGCTTCAACGCTTGAAGTGATAAGCAAAGCGGAAACGCCGCCGTTTCCCATTGAAGGAAGCGGGTATGATGTATCGGAAGATATACGATGGAAATATCGCTATCTTGATATGCGCCGGCCGCGGGTTCTGGAGATTTTAAAACAGCGGGCGAAGGTAAAACGGTTTATTCGCGACTATTTAAGCGATCGAGGCTTTTTGGAAGTTGATACTCCAATTCTTACAAAAAGCACGCCCGAAGGCGCGAGGGATTTTTTGGTGCCGTCAAGGCTTCATCCGGGAAAATTTTACGCGCTTCCCCAGTCTCCCCAGCAGTATAAACAGCTTCTCATGGTGGGAGGAATTGAAAAGTACTTCCAATTTCCCCGGTGTTTCCGCGATGAAGATTTGCGCGGAGACAGGACTCTCGAATTCGATCAGCTCGATATCGAAATGTCATTTGTTGATGAGGCCGATGTGCTGAAACTTACGGAAGAGCTTGTGATTGAAGTTTCCGAAAAAGTGATTGGGAAAAAAGTTCAAGAAAAGCCTTTTCCGCGCATGACATATCAAGAGGCGATGAAACAATATCAAAGCGACAAACCGGATATTCGAAAAGATAAAAATGACAAGAATACTTTCGCGTATCTTTGGGTGACCGATTTTCCAATGTTTGAAAAAAAAGACGATGGAAGCGTGGGGGCCGCGCATCACCCATTTACCGCGATACACGATTCTGATCTTCCCAAGCTGACAGACTCGGCAAAGCTGTTTGATATCAGGGCAAGGCAATATGATTTGGTTTTGAATGGACACGAAGTGTTTGGAGGGAGTATTCGGACAACAAACCCTGAAATTTTGACAAAAGTATTTAACGCCCTTGGCTATTCGAGCGAAGAAATACAGGTCCGCTTTCACCATCTTCTCGAGGCATTTTCTTATGGCGTCCCGCCGCATGGCGGTATTGCTGCAGGATTTGACCGCTGGCTCATGGCCATGCTTGCTGAACCGAGCATACGGGAGGTGATTCCTTTTCCCACATCTGGCAGCGGATTTACTTCCGTTATGGAAGCGCCGTCCAATGTGGATAAAAAGCAGCTTTCAGAGTTGCATATAAAAGCCGTATAATAGAAAAGATGAGATATATCATTTTATTTCTCATAGCAATTCTTCTGCCTGTTTTCGCGTTTTTAAATTTTAATCAATACCAAACCGGAAATGGGCCGGACCTAAAAAATCAGGCCGCTTCAGTGTCTTTGATTGCGAGTGGGGAAAATGGAAGCGGAGAAGCCTCAAGCACGGCAAGTATCGAACTAAGGAAGGCGAGTGCGAATACCCGCAATATTATTTTTGTGGGAGAAGAGAATACTGCGGCACGCTACGAAGAGAAGATTCCGGCGCCTTCATATTCAGAACCTGTGCATTTTCCTGTGTTGTCCGCGATACGGGAACCATATCTTGAGCGTTTCAAGAATCCAAGTTTTCTTCCCATACGAAAGTGGGATGTGCAGATTGAGGATGTTCATAGCGCGAGCGCCCTTGTGATTGAGCCGGCAACGCAAAAAGTTTTATACCACAAAAATCTGTTCGACGTAAGGCCAATCGCAAGTTTGACGAAGCTTATGACCGCGCTTATTGTAAGCGAAGAAATGGATCTTACAAGCGAGGTAACGGTTTCAAAAGACGCTGTGGATACCGAAGGAGAGGCAGGGAATCTTGTAGTTGATGAAAAAATAACCGTGGAAAATTTACTTTACCTTCTGCTTGTTGTTTCCAGCAACGACGCCGCTGTCGCGCTTGAAGAATATTACAATTCATATCGTACCGAGCAGGACAAAACCTTTGTTGCCGCGATGAATCGCAGGGCAGAGGCGCTGGGACTTTCCGATACGTTTTTTGTTGAACCAAGCGGGCTTAATATCAATAATCGTTCGACGGCGTATGACTTGGCGCGGCTCGCAGACTACGTTTTTCAAAAGCCGATTTTGCGCCAAGTGATGTCAACTCAAACGATTGATGTCCGATCAGTGGACGGGGTTATCAATCATCATCTGGTAAATTCCAATAAATTGCTCGGAGTGCTTGAGGGGGTGCTCGCCGGAAAGACTGGTTTCACCGATGAAGCGGGAGAGTCCATTGTTCTCTTTGTGAAAAAAGGCGACAAACTCGATGATTATCTGATTTATGTTATTCTCGGTTCTGATGACCGCGTAAAAGTCGCCCGCGCTCTTATAGACTGGGTACGAAGAGCGTATGTGTGGGAGTAAGATCTCCGGATGTACCGAAAAACTAAAAGGCGAGTTTTCTCGCCTTTTAGCTTTTTCGTTTTTTTGCGATACGTATATACTTATTTGATTTGGAATAGAACGGTGAGTGTTACGAACACATCCTGCGAGCCGGGTTCAACTTGTGGGGTAGTTTTTTCAGCGTTCGGAGCGCCAGTCGAGTCTGCCCCTTGGCGATAGAGCTGTGGGAAATATGAATACTCCTCCTGTATTGAAAGAATCTTTCCAATTCTAAAACCGCCGGCATCAGCGAGTTCTTTTGCCTGACTTTTTGCTTTGCGGATGGCGATTGCCCGCGCCTCTTTTTTATATTGATCCGGATCTTCCACGGAAAACGCGAGGGAATTCACCTGTGTAGCGCCTCGTTCGATTGCTCCAGAAAGAAGCGCGCCCGCCTTTTCAAATGTTCGTAATTTTACGGCGAGACTTTGGGTGATGGTGTAGCCGACGATGATTTGATTTATCGGCGGACAGGGAAACGTCTTTCCCTCCGCGTCAGAAGCGGGGCAAGGAATGCGCGGGTAATCCCACGGCGAGTAGTACTTTGGTTGTAAAGAAAATTCAGAGGTTTTTATGTCTTCGTTCGCGACACCTTCATTCTTTAGGAAAGCGATGATAGAATTCACTTTCTCGGCATTCTTTCCCTCGATGGTCTTTGGATCTTTGCCTTCGCTTGTGAGTGATAGAGTAACTTGCCCGAGGTCAGGCCGCGCGGAAACACGCCCCTCGCTTGTAATGGGAAGAGTGCGATCAATTGATGAATGGTCGGGAAATACTTTTTGCCATGCTACAACAAGGATAAGCAGAGTTGCCGAAATAAGAAACGCGCTTGAGAAAATTGCTATAGTTTTCAGTGATTTTTCCATCTAGCACTAATATATCGTAAAAAAACTGGGTGCGTCAAGTGATTGCGCGTCCCATACTCTTATAGACTGGATAAGAAGGGCGTATGTGTAGCATAATTGAGATTACTTGTCAATATTCATAGGTAAAGTTTTTTGTGGTATTTTAGGCGCATGACAAAATCGTTATTCAAGGCGCCGATTGATTTAAAAAAACACTCCTCGCTTCTATACGCCGAAGGAGTTTTTGGTTTGGGAGCGAGAAAAAAATATTCAATGCGGCCCAAGACCGCCGACGGGATTTTGCGATACGCGGAGTATGCAATTGTTGGCGTGGTGGATTCTGGCTCTTACGAAAAAACAGCGGGAGAAGTTTTGCCGGTGTATCTACACGGGGTTTCACCTCGCCTTCGGCGGACGGAGACTCCTATTTTTCACACCCTAAAAGAAGCAAAGGCGAAAACCGATGGTACCGTATTGATTCTCGGTTCCGCTCCAGAAGGAGGAGAGCTTCCGGAAGAATGGAGAGCCGATATTCGATGGGCAATAAAAAATCGCATGCACATTGTTTCCGGATTGCATTTTTTACTGGGAGAGGACCCGGAGTTTCAAAAAGTAGCAAAAAAGTATAGAGTGATACTATGGGACGTTCGGAAAACATCGTCCCAAGATCATGTTCCGGTCGGGTCAAGCAAGGCGTATTTTATCAAGAAACCAATCGTTCTTACGGTTGGCACCGACGCGGCGATTGGAAAGATGACTGTTGCGTACGAAATGCATCGAGCGGCGAAAGAACTTGGAGCAAAAAGTTGCCTCATTCCGACAGGCCAGACTGCGATTATGATTGAAGGGTGGGGGGTTAGCATAGATGCGTTGCCCGCAGATTTTATGGCAGGAGCGGTGGAAATGATGATACGCGAAAAAGCGAAAAATCACGATATTTTGTTTGTGGAAGGGCAAGGGAGTCTTTTCCATCCCGCGTACGCGAATACGACCATTGCGCTTCTGCACGGCGCGGTGCCGAGCCACATGGTGCTTGTGCATAAGCCTTCTCGGAAACATTCGATAGGCTCAAGGCTTATTGTATTACCGGATTTTAAAAAAGCAATTTCACATTATGAAAATTCCGTGCTTCCGGAATTTCGCAAGGCAAAGGTTGCGGGTATCGCGTTCAATTTTGATGGGTTTCCCAAAGAGCGGATTACATCGTATATGAAAGAGGTTGGCGCTGGATGTCGGTTGCCGGTATTTGACGCGCTTGAGGACAAAAAAGTCATACATCAATTGGTGCGGAATATTCTTGATGGAAAAAAAAAAAAAAAAACATGTGCATATTGTCGGTATCTGTGGCGTTACCATGGCGCCTTTGGCAGTGCTGTATAAAAAAATGGGATGGAAAGTGACGGGGTCTGACAGAGGATTTTTCCCGCCCATGAGCACGTACCTTGAAAAGAACGGAATACATATTATGCCCGGCTTCAAAAAAGAGCGCCTTGAGCCTTCTTGCGATTTCGTGCTTGCGTCAGCTTTTATTACTGATAAAAATCCCGAAGTCCTTGAGGCGAGGAGGAGAAACATCCCCGTGAAGGTGTACGCGGATGTATTGCCCGATCTTGTCGAAAAAGAAAACTCTGTCATCATCGCGGGGGATTGCGGGAAGACTTCGACCACCGCGCTTGTTGCCTGGATTCTTGAAAAGGCGGGGTACAACCCAAATTTTATGATTGGCGGGCTGCCAAGAAATTTTGAGCACGGCATACGAAAGACCGAGTCCAACTGGTCGGTGATGGAGGGAGACGAATATGTCGCTTCAAGTTGGGACAATACTCCGCGGTTTCTTTATTATCACCCAAAGTATCTTATTGTTACGGACGCGGCGTGGGATCACATGGATAAATTTACGACGGAGTGGTCGTATATTCGCGCGTTTTGGCAGCTTATAAAAAAAGTTCCGCACGATGGAGCGATCATCGCGCACGCGAACGGGAGGAATATCAAACGAGTTGTCAAGACAAAAGTATTAAAAAGAACAAACATCCCTCTTGTATTTTACGAAAGCATGGATTCCGATAATTTTATTTTGCCCTATCCCGGCAGGATCTGGAAAGAGAATTGCGCCGCCGCGATAGTGCTCGCAAGATATTTGGGAATTTCGGACGCGACCATCAAGGAAGCGCTTGCAACGTTTCTTGGGGTAAAAAGACGCCAGGAAGTGCGCTACAAGAGCGAGAATATTGTTCTCGTTGACGATAATGCCCATACCCCCATGAAAGTAAAGGGGGCACTGGGGGTAATTTCCGAAATGTTCCCTCGCTACGTCCGCTGTGTGATCTACGAACCGGGGAATCGGAGTCCGGCCGGGCTTACCCAGCGCGGGTATGGCACGTGTTTCAAAAGAGCGCAGTTTGTGATTTTTCCGAAAGTAAGTTCAGCGCGAGCGGAGCTTCAGGATTTCAACAAACGGCTCGCTCGCCGGTTGCAGAGATATTATAAAAATCTTCAATACATTGACAATGATCAAGAAGTAATCCTTGCGATGAAAAAAATCGCGGAACACGCGATCCAAAATCAGAAAAAAGTCGTGTTTACTTTTATGAGTCAAAAAGGATTTCGGGGAATGATAGAGGAAGCGGTAAAAACTTTCACTTCTCTTCCTCGATAATTTTTATTTCGCAAGTTCCGTCTGGGTTTACCTTTGTTATCTCGAAACTCACTCCGCAGTAGTCGCACTCAAACCATTTGCCGACTTGCGCGTCTTTTTGCTCTAATTTTTTGTCATTTTTACATTCGGGGCATTGAATACGCATATGACACCAGTATACAAAATTAAAATACCAAGGTCAACAGATAGTATGTGGGTGAAACTGGAGAGTCAAAATCCTACCGGCACTCACAAAGATCGCTCGCTTCGGCCGTGGATTTTACATTACGCGAGACTCCGCTCTTTCTGCCGCGCACGTATGCGATGAAATTGACGCGAAGCTCCATGCGTTCGTGTCTCCACGTCTGGATCGAAATAAAATTTTACGTCTCAAAGAGTGCAAAAGTGTTATTCTGCATGTCACCTCAACGCCCCGCAAGGACGCGTTTCAATTTTCAAAGGAGAATGGACTCATAAATCTTCGAGCTTCAAGCGATGATAAAGCCCTTGCGGGGTACAAAGAGATCGCTTTTGAGCTTCTCACACAGCTTGAAAAAGTTGACCAGCTTTTTGTTCCGACAAGTTCTGGCGCGACATTGATCGGGATTTTTCAAGGATTCAAGGAGAGAGGAAAGAAGGTTCCCGCGCTGTACGCAGTGCAGACCGCGAGAGTTCATCCAATGGCGAGTTATTTTGATAAAGATTTTACGCAAGAATCTGTAAGCTATGCGACCTCGATCGTTGATAATATCGCGCGGAGAAAAGACGAAGTCATAAAAATTCTTAAAGAATCCGGCGGCGGGGGATTTATAATATCAAATAGCGAACTTTTGGAGGCAAGAAAAGTTTTTGAACAAAGCGAAGCGGAATGTGCGCTTGGTTGGCAAAGTCTGCTTTCGTTCGCTGGATTTTTAAAGTGGCGAAAGCAAAGCGTTGATACCAAAAAAAAGATTTCAGTGTGCATATGCACGGATTAAAATAATGACAGCCGCCTTGCAATACTGTTCTCATTATTGTATAGTTTGAGCATCTGCATCTTTCTATGAAACTCAAGGAAATTTACAATCTTTCGATCCAAATGGGCATAGACGCGGATCCGCGGGGAAGAGCCGCGGTTGAAAAAGGGCTTCAAAACGTGCGTGCGAAGTACGAAAAAATGGACGAAAAGGAGAAGGAGTACTTTGATAGAGAAACTCTTATAAATCCTTATTCTGATACGCGACTCCATTTCGGCGACCCGGAACTTGAAATAAAGAAAATTTTCGCCGGTATTGATATCGACGGTGATGAGCTCTTGCTCGCGAAGCATTTGGGCGATATTGATGCGTGTGTGGCCCATCATCCCCGCGGCATTGCCCTTGCCAAGCTCCACGATGTGATGCCCCTCCAAGCGGATGTCCTTAATCAATATGGCGTGCCTATCAATGTTGCGGAGGCACTTTTGCATACAAGGATTTCGGAAGTTGGGCGCGGTCTTTCGGCAAGCAATCATTATCGCGCACTTGACATAGCCCGACTTCTTCAGATGCCGTATATGTGCACCCATACGGTAACAGACAGCCTCGTTTTTCAATTTCTGAAACAGCGCGTGGAAGGAGAAAGATTTGGAACCGTAGGCGAGGTTCTTGACGCGCTTCTTGAGATACCAGAATACCGTGAGTCTAAAAAGCGCGGTATGGGACCAGAAATCTTTTCGGGCAAACGGGAAAATCGCGCTGGTCGGGTTGCTCTTACCGAAATAACCGGGGGCACCGACGGCGCGCATGATATATACGAAAAACTTGCGCAAGCCGGCGTGGGAACCGTGATTGCGATGCACCAGTCCGAAAAGCATGTAAAGTTTGCTGAAAAGGCTCATGTCAACGTCGTCATCGCGGGTCATATGAGTTCGGACTCTGTGGGCATGAACTTATTTCTCGATACAATAGAGGAAAAAGGAGTTGAGATTGTGCCTTGCGGAGGGCTTCTGCGAGTCGTTCGCACGCGCGCATTTTAATTTTTATTTTGGTGAGCGACAATCAAAACCAGGTTGACGAAATAAAAAATCGCCTCGACGTGTGCGAATTTGTTCGGGGCTATATGAAGCTTGAAAAAAGCGGGTCAAGTTTTCGCGGTCTCTGCCCTTTCCATAAAGAAAAGACGCCATCGTTTTTCGTATCGCCGTCTCGGCAGTTGTGGAAATGTTTTGGATGCGGAGTTGGAGGAGATCTTTTTAGTTTTTTCATGCAGATCGAGGGTGTTGATTTTAAGGAAGCATTGTCTTCACTCGCCGAAAAGGCCGGGGTCGCACTCCGTTCGTATGATCCGCACATTCGCAGCGAAAAGACAAGACTCTACGAGATTTGCGAAAAAGCGTGTCAATTCTTCGAAAAACAGCTTACATCTTCAATGCTCGGCGCTGAAGTGAAAGAATATCTTCTGGGAAGAGGAATACATGAAGATAGCATAAAAAAGTTCCGTCTCGGTTTTGCTCCCTACACAAGAAACGCTCTCCTTCAATATCTGCGGGCTTTGGGGTATTCCCCAACAGAGATTTTCAAGTGCGGAGTTTCGGTGCAAGTAAGCGGGGCTTTTCTTGATCGTTTTCGCGGGAGAGTGATGTTCCCAATCTTTGATCTAAACGGCCAGGTTATTGGGTTTGGAGGAAGAGTATTTTTTCGCAAAAATCAAGTTCCCGATAAGAACCTCGCAAAATATATCAACACTCCCCAAACTCTTCTCTATGATAAGAGCAGGGTGCTCTATGGGCTGCATGCGGCAAGAATGAACATACGAGAAACGCAAAATTGCGTGCTTGTCGAGGGGTATACCGATTGCATCATGGCGCATCAGACTGGCGTTACGAACGCCGTCGCTGTTTCCGGGACTGCCCTCACCGAACAGCAGCTGGATCTCATGAAGCGATACACTGAAAATCTTATTTTGCTTTTTGATATGGATACAGCCGGGGATAACGCGACAAAACGCGGAATTCATATGGCCTTGGCGAAAGGATTTCAATTGAAAGTCGTCATTCTTCCCGAAGGGAAAGACCCAGCGGAACTTATTCAGAAAAACGAAGAGGCGTGGAAAAAAGCGATCGAAAAACCTCTGTCAATCGGCGATTTCTATTTTCAAAACGCGCTTGCCCGCTTTGACAGAAAAGATCCTCAAGGAATGAGGCAAATCTCGGGGATGATTCTTCCTGTTATTAAGCAAATTCCAAGCGCAATCGAGCAATCGTATTGGGTGCAAAAGCTCGCGGCAGAGCTTATCTGTGCGGAAAGCGCGATCTGGAGCGATCTTGAAAAAACTCCCCTGGCATACGGTAATGCGGAGGTTTCGCACGAAAAGCCAAAGGCGGAAGATGTTTCGAGCATTAAAAAAACGAAACGCGAAATGCTGTATGCGCGCATTCTTCTCCTTCTTTCTAAAAATCCATCGTGCAAGGAGATCTTCGAAAAAAAAGATACAGAATTTTTTGATGAAAAGAGCGCTCTCGCATCGGCGTGCGTGAAGCTTAAAAAAGGACAAGAGCTTTTGCCCGCGGAAAAAGAATTACTGGAAGGTATACTTTTTGAAGACGAAGTGTTTCCGCAGGTTATGCTCGGCATGAATGTTTTGGAGGAATTTCGCCTGTGCTTGGAAACTCTGCGAGAACTTACGCTTAAGAGCGAACTTCAGGAAATCCAGCAGAAGCTCAAACAGGATCAGACGAATGAAGAATTGCTAAAAAAATTTCATGCGGTATCAATAAAACTCGCAAAATTATGAAAACTCGAATGAAAATCAAAAAGAAGAATGCGAAATCAGGCAGCGCGAGGCGCATGCGCAAGCGGAGAAAGCTGGCTATTTACAAGAAAACAAAGATACAAACAGCGAAACCTTCCGCCGCAAAGAAGCGCCCGAGCGATTTTACGTCGGAATGGGAGAGCGGTCTTCAGACGTTGCTTTCTCGCGGCAGACAGCGAGGTTTTGTAACGTACGGGGAAATTTTGAATCTTATCCCAAACGCCGAGTATGATATCGAAGGGCTGGAAAGAGTGTATGACGCGCTATCGAGCGCGAATATCAACGTAAGCGATTCAAAAGAGCTTCTCAAAGAGCCGACTCCGGAAGAGATGAAAAAAACTGAAGGAGAAATAAGCCTAGAGAATCCCCAGTTTGATTCCGTGCAAATGTATTTGCGGGAAATTGGGCGCGTTGCTTTTCTTACGGGCGACGAAGAAAAGGAACTGGCAAAACGCATCGAGATGGGAGATCAGGAAGCAAGACAGAAACTTACACAGGCAAACCTTCGGCTTGTTGTTTCTATCGCGAAGAAATATGTCGGGCGCAGCCCAAATCTCACACTTTTGGATCTTATTCAGGAGGGGAATATGGGCCTTTTTCGCGCAGTCGAAAAGTTTGACTATCGGCGGGGCTATAAATTTTCGACCTACGCGACCTGGTGGATTCGTCAATCCGTAACGCGCGCTCTCGCGGACCAGGCGCGCACCATTCGCATACCCGTGCATATGGTGGAAACCATATCAAAATATACGCAGGTTCGGCGCAATTTGCTTCAGGATCTGGGGCGCGAGCCGATGGCGGAAGAAATCGCCGCGGAAATGGGTTTGGAGCCTGAAAAAATCCGCCATATCCAGAAGATTTCGCAGGAGACTGTGTCGCTCGAAGCGCCCGTAGGGGAGGATGAGGAAGATAGCGTGCTTGGAGAATTTATCGAAGATGAAAAAGAAATTACGCCCACAACGTCCGCGGCGCGCGCGCTTCTTCGCGATCGCATGAGCGCGATTATCAAGGATCTTTCACCCCGCGAACAAAAAATTCTCGATATGCGTTTTGGGCTGACGGATAGCATTGCCCATACCCTCGAGGAGGTGGGAAGAGAATTCGGAGTGACTCGAGAACGAATCCGCCAAATCGAAGCAAAAGCCCTTGAAAAAATGCGAAAACACGAAGCCTCAAAGAAACTCGCGGGGTATTATAAATAGCTCACGTATCAGGAAAAACAAAAACCGCCAAGAAGTTCCATGGCACTAGGGCTAAAAACTCTTGACTTTTATCAGCACCTATAGTATTTGAGAGACAGAACTTTGATTTTACGAATATCGAGGTATTATGCAAGATATGATCGAGAAATTAGCTGGCCTAAAACTATCGCTCTGCCAAATGGCCGTAATTCCGGGGCGTCCGGATGAAAATACCACGTACATTGTCCGCGAAATCAAGGAAGCAATCAAACGCAGGGTTGATATCATATTTTTTACCGAGCTTGGCGTAAGCGGGTACTTCATCGGAGATATGTTTGAAGACGAAGCGTTCCTCGCCGATCTTTCAAGCCGTCACCGCGAAATCGAGGTCGCCACAAAGGGCGGTATCACCGCCATCATCGGCACGTTTGTTCCAAATTTTGCCACGAAGGGAGAAGACGGCCGCGTGCGCGGCTTAAACTCCGCCGTGATATATTCAAACGGCGCGTATATCGGCCACACGGTAAAAACACTTCAGCCGAACTACCGGATATTCAGAGATGACAGGCACAGTTTTTCTTTGCGAAAAATCGCTCTGGAACAGAACGCATTGCCGGAAGATTTGCTGAATCCTTTCGCGCTTACGACGCGCGATGGCAGACAAGTGAAGTTAGGATTGATGCTTTGCGAGGATATGTGGCATCAGGATTATTGTCTAAACCCCGGCAAAATTTTAGTGATTAATGGCGCGGATATCCTTTGCAATGTATCCTGTTCGCCGTGGACATGGCAAAAGAACCGCAAGCGCCATCAGATCGTAAAGAATTTGTGCGGCGAATGTCATGTGCCGTTTGTCTACGTAAACAACACCGGAGTTCAAAACACCGGAAAGAATTTCATGGTTTTTGACGGAGCTTCGACTGTGTATAACCCTGACGGAGAAATAGTATTCGAAGTCCCGCCATACGCGAGCGGTTCACATGATCTCATCCTTGGTGAACGTATGCCGCCGTTGCCGCTGAAAGCCCAGGACGATACTAAAGAGCTTTATGAGGCACTCCGACACGGCGCGCAAGGTTTCTTGGAACTTACTCCTGCATTGATGCGGAGAGCAATCATCGGATTGAGCGGCGGTATTGACTCGTCGCTTGCGGCCGCGCTTTGGGTGGATGTTCTTGGCCCGGAAAATGTCATCGGCGTCAACATGCCGTCGAAGTATAACGCGAGCGAGACGCGGGATGACGCCCAGGAACTTGCGAAAAATCTCGGCATTGAGTATCTTACGCATCCGATTCAGGAAGCTGTTGATGTCATCGCGCGCGCAACAGGTGTTGACGAGGGGACGCTTGCCTACGAAAATATCCAGGCGCGCGTGCGCATGGAAGTACTCGCGGCTCTCGCGCAGAAACTCAATGCCTTTTTCCCTTGCAACTCCAATAAAGTTGAGCTCGCGTTCGGCTATGGCACGCAATATGGAGATCTTGCCGGCGAAATAACTCTGTTCGGCGATTTGATAAAGCGGGAAATTTATCAGGTCGCGGATTATATGAACAAAGTTGTGTTCAAACGAGAGGTTATTCCGCAAAGA